>NZ_JAVEPN010000040.1:0-2878 GCF_034008105.1 Trichlorobacter sp. | reverse complement strand
GCCTGCGGATTATTTGGATAAAAAAGTGATTCAAGCCCAAGATAAAGTCCGAAATAAGTAAGCCAAGATAAGGCAACTAAGATAACACCACAAACGCTAATAATTAAGCCGGGAAGAATATACTTCACAAATGTTTTTTTCATATTCATTTCCTTCTAATGAGAAACTGGTTAATTAGGCACCCAACTTAATCTTCCGCTTTGCTTTTTTGTTTATCAATATACATCCGTTCATCAGCAATTTTAATTCCTTCATATAAATTAGGCATAAATTGCTCGGCTATATAGGCCCCAAAAGATAACGATAACGGGCAATTATCCGTACATTCTAAGCGGATACTATTAATAATGTTTTCTTTAATTTTTTTTAAATGTTTTGGATTCGTGCGGTAGACAAAAAGCAAAAATTCATCTCCACCAATACGAAACAAAAAATCCGTGCAGGGAATATTTTTACGAATAATCCGTGCGGCTTGCATTAAAATATAATCCCCTTTGATGTGACCATAATTATCATTTACAAATTTTAAATTATTAATATCAATCGAAATTATTCCTAATGGATAATTGTCTTGGTGATTGATGGAATTGATGATTTTTTCTAGATAGTGACGATTATAAAAGTCCGTCAACTGATCATGATAACTCAAGTACTCAATTTGCCGTTGTTTAGCGAATATTTCGCTCACATCGCGGAAAACAATTACAACGCCGCGCACTTCTTCTTGGGTATCAATAATAGGCGAGGCCGAATCCTCAATTTGAAGAAAATCTCCCTGTTTGTTTTGTAACACAATATCCTTTAGTTCGAGGGCTTCTCTTGTATTAATGATCGTAGAAATGATATCACCAAGCGGTTGCTTATCTTCGTTAAAAACATTAAAAATGTCTTGATAATACTTACCGATTGCTTCTATTTCTGCATAGCCCGTTAGTGTTTGGGCGGTTTTATTCATCTTGGTGATCACACCGTGATTATCCAGGACAATTACTCCATCACCAACCGACATGATCGTCGCCTCAAAAAGATCTTTTTCACGTTTAATTTCATCTTCCATTTTTAGGCGTTCTGTAATTTCGCGTGCAACACCGGTAATACCAACCACTTGATCATTTTCAATAATCGGCGACGCGCTTGTCTCAAAATAACGCCAGGAACCATCGCTGTGCTTTAACCGATAGCTACTGAATTCAAAATGCTTTTTTGTTTGATAAACAATTTGAAAGTTGTTTTCGATAATGGCGATATCGTCTGGATGAACATATGGATGAAATGACTTATTAATTGCTTCTTCCTGCTTATATCCGAGCAGATCTTGCCAACCGGGAGATATGTAGATAATATTTCCTTTTAAATCAAGACGATAGACAATCGCTTTCATGTTTTCGATGATTTGTGATAAAAATTTTTCGCCGTTTTGATAACGAATTTGTAATTCTTTTGTTTGTGTAATATCAATATGCGTGCCAATCGCAATCACTGGTCGGCCATCTTCGGTCCATTTGACGACGGTTCCGCTATCAATTACCCATACCCAATTTCCGTGCTTATCCTTTAAGCGCACTTCGACCGAATAATATTCTTTTTGGTGATTAAAAACTGCTTGTAGTTCGGCGTTAGAAATTTTTATATCATCGGGATGGGCAATTTCCGCCCACTTTTCAATCGACATTGGCATTAATTCTTCCAGTTTGTAGCCAATCATCTCCGCCCATCGCTGATTAATAATGACTTCACCGGTTTGAATATTCCAACCCCAAGTTGCAGCATTTGTCGCATTGATCAACATTAATGATTGCTCATAATTTTCCATGTAGTTTTTAATCATATATTTAGCCTTTCTCAACGCAAAAAATGCTAACCGCGGATTTTATTCCGTCCACTGCGTTTAGCTTCATACATTAAGTCATCAGCGCGTTTTAATATCGCATCAACGCTTTCGTTCTCTGCTATTTCCACAATACCCATACTGACAGTAATCTTTTTAACAAAGGGAAATTCGTGTTCTTGAATCACTTTATGCAAACGTTCAGCAAATTTTTTCGCGCTTTCAAGAACTGTATTTGGGACAAGAACAAAAAACTCTTCGCCCCCATATCGATATAAAAAATCGTTTGATCGTTTTTCGGCATCAATAATTTTAACAATTTCAATTAAAGTGTTATCACCAATGAGATGACCATACTTGTCATTCACTCTTTTAAAATAGTCAACATCAAGCATAATCAAAGAAAAAGGTATCTGTTTTTCAAGAAAAATATCAATATTTTTTTGCAAGTTTTGATAGAGCATCCGCCGATTATAGGCATTTGTTAATTCATCGCGTTCTGCAAAATTCTTAAGTTTTTCTTCAGCTTTTTTGGCTTGCGAAATATCAAAGACAATACCTTGTAACATTAATGGTCGACCATTTTCATCGCGACTTAATACGACTCCCCGGTCATAGTACCAAATAAAATGTCCATTTTTGTGCTGAATGCGGTATTCTACTTCATAAGCAGCGGTTTTCCCGCTTAAATGCGCGCGCATATTATCCATCACACGCTCATAATCATCGGGATGAATTTTACTTGTAAAGAACTCGAATCCGACGGGACCAATTTGTTGAGGTTTATAGCCAAGACTTAAAACTTTTAAATCATTAAAAACAACTTTATTTTCGGGATAATACCAAAACCATTGGCCAAGATTACCCGCCCATTTAAAGTTTGTAAGAAAATCAGTATTGGCTTCTTTAATTGTATTTTCAAGTTTGTCAATATAAGCAATTAAATCTTCTTTTGACCAGCTTGTAAATTCTGTTTTTCCCATAAATAATTTCCCACTTGTTTTATTTGTGCTTCTATTTTTATCTAGTCGCTACACGTACTAAATAATA
>NZ_JAVEPN010000014.1:0-89997 GCF_034008105.1 Trichlorobacter sp. | reverse complement strand
TCATCGGTTTTTTGGTGACCGGTGTCCTGGCCGGACCCTATGTGCTGGGACTGATCAAGGACACCCATCAGGTTGAGCAGATGGCCGAGATCGGCGTGGTGCTGCTCTTGTTCACCATCGGTATTGAATATTCGCTCAAGGAGTTGATGCGGATCAAACACTTAGTGCTGTGGGGCGGCGGGGTGCAGGTGGCAGTAACCATCGTGCTGGTGGCGCTGGTGGGACTGGGCTTTGGCGTGCCCTGGAAGCAGGCCGCCTTCTACGGCTTTCTGGTTTCGCTCTCCAGTACCGCCATCCTGATGAAGCTGTTGATGGATGCCGGTGAGATGGATTCGCCCCACGGCAAGATCTGTCTTGGCATCCTGATCTTTCAGGATCTGTGCATCGTGCCGTTGATGCTGTTTACCCCCTTTCTGGGCGGGGCCGGCAACGGCCTGACCGGGATTGCGATCGTCTCCCTCAAGGCACTGGTGGTGGTGGTGGCCTCCCACTTCGGGGCCCGCTTCGCGGTGCCCTGGATCTTCAACCAGGTGGTTAAGGCGCGCAGTCGCGAACTGTTCATCCTGACCATTATCTTCGTCGGTTTCGGCACTGCCTGGCTCACCGCCCAGGCCGGCCTTTCGCTGGCGCTGGGTGCCTTCATCGCCGGTCTGGCCATCTCCGAGTCGGAGTACAGCCATCAGGTGATGGGCGATATCATCCCTTTCCGCGATGCCTTTATGAGTCTGTTCTTTATCTCGGTTGGCATGCTGCTGGACCCTATGACGCTGGTCAAGCATCCGCTGGCCGTGCTGCTGATTGTGGCCGGTATCGTGCTGATCAAGTGGCTGGTGGCCACCGGGGCGGCCCTGATCCTGCAGTTCCCCCCCCGTCCGGCCCTGATGAGCGGCCTGATGCTGGCCCAGATCGGTGAGTTCTCCTTTGTGCTCTCTCGCGCCGGCCAGCAGTACAACCTGCTCAGCCCCGAGCAGTACCAGATCTTCCTGGCGGCCTCAGTGGCCACCATGGCGCTGACCCCCTACGGAATTAAATACGCCGAGCCGATTGCCAATCTGGTGTCATCCTGGCTGCCGGCCGTGTTGAAGAGCGGCAGTCGGGTAACCGGGGTCAGCCATGACCGTTTCCCGATGGAAGACCACGTGATCATTGTCGGCTTTGGCGTCAATGGCAAAAACCTGGCCCGGGTGCTGAACGGCAACGGTATCCGCTACATCGCCATTGAGACCAACCACCATACCGTCAAGGCCGAGCGCAAGAAGGGCACCCGCATCATCTTCGGTGATGCCTCCAAGGCCGAAATCCTGTCCCACGCCCTGGTCGAGAAGGCCCGGCTGATGGTGATCGCCATCTCCGACGCCACCGCCACACGGCGGGTGGCGGCCCAGGCCCGCATGATGAAGCCGGGGCTGCATATCATCGTTCGTACCCGCTACATCGCCGAGATGGAGCCGCTCTACCAGTTGGGGGTCAACGACGTGGTGCCTGAGGAGTTCGAAACCTCGGTGGAGATCTTCTCGCGGGTGCTGCGAGCCTATCTGGTGCCCCATGACCAGATCGATCACTGCGTTGCCGAGATCCGCCGCGACTCCTACCAGATGTTCCGCACCATGAGCCGCCGTCACAGCCATGCCACCGGCGTCACCGGTTACCTTTCGGGGGTCGAGCTGGGCACCTTTCGGGTACGTAGTGGCTCACCGCTTGATGGCACGCTGCTCAAGGACGGCCTGCTGCGGGACCGCTGCGGCGCCACGGCCCTGGTGATCAAGCGGGGCGAGCAGGTCACTTCCAACCCGGACCCGATCTGGAAATTCGAGCCGGATGACATCGTGCTGGTACTGGGTAAGTCAGACCAGCTGGTCTTTGCGGCCCAGCTGTTCGAATCATAATCCTGCCGTCGTTTCACGCTCCTTGACAAAATATTCAAATATTCATATATTCTGTTTAATTTTGTCACTGAGGAGCGCAAACGTCCATGCATACCACGACCCACAACGGCATATCCCGGCGGGGCCTGTTCAAGGTCTCGGCCGCTTTGCTGGCAGGCGCCAGCGGTCTGGCGGCATTGCCCAAGCAACTGCTGGCTGCGCCGGTTGAGGGCAGGCTGGCAACCCTGATCGATCTGTCACGCTGTGACGGTTGTGCGGGACGTCCGCAACCGGCCTGCGTCACCAGTTGTAAGCAGGAGAAAAATCCCACCGTGCCTATGCCGGTTGATCCGATCCCGTCGCCGTTTCCCACCAATATCATCGAGGATTGGTCCAAGAAGCAGGAGGTTGCCGACCGGCTGACTCCTTACAACCGTATCTTTGTGCAAAAGGCCCAGGTAACCGTCAACGGCAAGGCACAGACCATCTCGATCCCTCGGCGCTGCATGCATTGCGACAACCCGGCCTGCGCCACCATCTGTCCCTTTTCGGCCAACACCAAAGATAAAAATAGCGCCGTGGTGATTGACCAAGAGCTCTGCTTCGGCGGGGCCAAGTGCAAGACGGTCTGTCCCTGGAAGATACCGCAACGCCAGTCCGGGGTGGGGCTCTACCTGAAGGTTGCCAAGGAGTTCATGGGCAACGGGGTGATGTACAAGTGTGACCTGTGCATTGATCGCCTGAAAGACGGCAAGGCACCGGCCTGTATGGAGGCCTGCCCCAAGCAGGCGATGCTGATCGGGCCCCGTGATCAGATCTACGCCGAGGCGGAAAAACGGGCTGCGGCCATCGGGGGGCATATCTTCGGCAAACAGGAAAACGGCGGCACTGCCACCTTGTATGTCTCGCCGGTGCCGTTTGAGGAGCTTGATCGTCAGCTGAGCCCTGCCTCGGCCGACCCCAAACAGGGACAGCCGCAACTGAAGCCGGGGGTAACGCGCAAGATGGCCGAAAGCGACGGCATGGCCAAGGCGGTGCTGGCAGCGCCGGCCATCGGGCTGGTGGCTGGCCTGGTGGGCGCTTTCAGTAGATTATCACAGCGTAAGGCTGAAAACGCCGGAAAGGAGAGCCGCTGATGGCCGGGAACAGTCTGGTGAAACGTCATGAACTGATTGTGATGCTGGAACACTGGGGCATTGCCATCTCCGGCATCGTGTTGCTGTTGAGCGGCATCTTTCAGCTGCCTTCGGCTGCCCGTTACAAGATCACTGCCATCCCCGGTTTCTGGTGGTCGGGAGAGTTTTTCTTCACCCTCAAGCTGCACTACATCGCCTCGCTGGTCTTTGTGGGACTGGTGCTGTTTCACCTGGTCTACCACCTGCTGCTGAAAGAGCGGGCCATGGTGCCCAGGCAGGGTGATGTGGCGGAGTCGATCAAGGTACTGAAAAGCTTTGTGACCAACCAGCCAGAACCGCCCTTTGGCAAATACCTGCCGGAGCAGCGCCTGGCCTATGTGGCGATAGCGATCCCGGTGTTGATGCTGGTGGTGTCGGGCCTGATCAAGACCTGGAAGAACGTCTATGCCCCGGACATGGATCGCACTCTGCTGTTGTGGGCCACCTGGGTGCATAATGTGGGCTTTATCCTGTTCTTCCTGGCCTTTGTGGGGCACATCGGCGCCTTGCTGATCAAGCCCAACCGGCCGATGCTGCGGGGGATGCTGACCGGCAAGGTGACGCGGGACTACGCCGAACACCGCCATCCGCTCTGGATCGATGAGCTGGAGGGTAAGCGGTAACGCAGGCAGCAGCACCATAGCACTACCATCATCCGGCAGAGGGGCCTACCCTCTGCCGTTTTTATGGGCTGGCGGATGCGTCGTCCTATGGTAAGCTTGCCAACGAATCAGTACCGAGCGAGGGACAGGCCAAGTATGGATCAGGTATGGATAGCACTAGGGTTGACGCTGTTTGCCGGCATGGCCACCGGCATCGGTAGCGCCATCGCCTTTCTGGCCAAGCGGACTGATTACCGCTTTCTGTCTATCGCCACCGGTTTTTCGGCCGGGGTGATGCTATACGTCTCCTTTGTGGAGATCTTTCACAAGGGGGCGGTCGCCCTGGTGGAGAGCTACGGCGAACCGTGGGGGCACTGGGTTAATGTGGGCTCCTTCTTTGGCGGCATGCTGCTGATCGGTCTGATCGACAACCTGGTGCCGGCGGCTGAAAACCCCCACGAGGTACACTCCGAGGCCGAATCTGCACCGCTGCACAACCCGGCTGCGCCGCTACCTGATTTCTCCGTCGTGAGCCCAGCCGCTGTGGGAGAACATCAACACAGCGACAGGCATCGCAAACTGATGCGAATGGGGCTGTTCACCGCCCTGGCCATCGGTATCCACAACTTTCCCGAAGGTCTGGCCACCTTTCTGGCGGCTCTTGAAGACCCCAAACTGGGTGTCGCCATCGCCATTGCGGTGGCCTTGCACAATATCCCTGAAGGCATCAGCGTCTCGGTGCCGATCTTTTACGCCACCGGCAACCGCAGCAAGGCCTTTGCCTACTCGGTCTTGAGCGGCCTGGCCGAACCGGTGGGGGCCGTGGTGGCCTACCTGTTTTTGCGGTTGGTGTTTGGCTGCGAGGCCGGCATGATCCCGCCCCAGGTGATGGGGGTGCTGTTCGGCGGTGTGGCCGGCATCATGGTCTACATCAGTCTGGATGAGCTGCTGCCCACCAGCCGGGCCTACGGCAAGGGCCACGACAGCCTGCTGGGGCTGGTGGCCGGCATGCTGGTGATGGCCCTCAGTCTGCTGCTGATGAAATAGTTGTGTGACTGCTTGACTCTATATCTTGTGGTGTGGTAGAGGTGTTGCCACAACATATTCCGCTGCTGGTTGGCGGGAGCAGCATACACGATCAACGGTGCCCGTAAGGGCTTGATAGGGAAGAGGGGTGACGCTCCACAGGAGCCATTCCCCCACGGACCCGCCGCTGTAAGCGACGACAACGGGCAACAGACCACTGGCTGGTTAGGCTGGGAAGGCGCCCGGAGGATGACTCGCAAGTCAGAAGACCTGCCTTGATCCAGTGCACAAGATTACTCTCCGGGGACTGGGAGTAGGTGAACAACGGAATCAGGCGACGTTAAATTCGGAACGTCCGCATGCTGTTTCAAGCAGCTGCGGACGTTTTCAGTTTTTGCCCCGCGACCTATCCCCGGACTCCAGACCAAAGGAGTCAGACCATGCAACAGATCGTATCAGCAGCACCCGTCAGTGTCATGAAACGTGACGGCAGCCGCGTCCCCTTTGAGGCGGCCCGTATCCAGTCGGCCATTATACGTGCAGGTCGGGCCACCAACGAGTTCGGTGAGGATGAGGCACAGCTGATCACCGGCCAGGTGCTGAAGGTGTTGCGGCACCGCTTCCCCCATGAACCACCCAGCATTGAGCAGATTCAGGATGTGGTGGAGCAGGCCCTGATCTCGGCTAACCACTTCGCCACCCTGCGGGCCTATGCGGTCTATCGCGAGCAGCGCAGCCGTCTGCGTCAGGATCGTAAAACCGTGGTGGATGTGACCGCCTCGGTCAACGAGTATCTGGAGCAGAGTGACTGGCGGGTCAGCGCCAATGCCAACCAGGGTTATTCCCTGGGGGGGCTGATCCTGAACCTGTCCGGCAAGGTGATCGCCAACTACTGGCTCTCCCAGGTCTACCCGCCGGAGGTGGGGGAGGCCCACCGCGACGGCAGCATCCATATCCACGATCTGGATATGCTGGCCGGCTACTGCGCCGGCTGGTCGCTGCGGATGCTGTTGGCCGAAGGGTTGAACGGCGTGCCGGGCAAGGTGGAGGCCGGTCCCCCAAAACACCTCTCCAGCGCCGTGGGGCAGATCGTCAACTTTTTGGGTACCCTGCAGAACGAATGGGCCGGGGCCCAGGCCTTCAGCTCCTTTGACACCTACCTAGCGCCCTATGTCCGCAAGGACAAGCTGAGCTACCGGGAGGTGCGTCAGTCTATCCAGGAGCTGATCTATAACCTGAACGTGCCGTCCCGCTGGGGCACCCAGACCCCCTTCACCAACCTGACCTTTGACTGGACCTGCCCCGACGACCTGAAAAATCAGGTGCCGGTGATCGGCGGGCAGGAGATGCCGTTTTGTTACGGCGAGCTGCAGGCCGAGATGGATCTGATCAACCGGGCCTACATCGAGGTGATGACCACTGGCGATGCCAAGGGCAGGGTGTTTACCTTCCCGATCCCCACCTACAACATCACCCCTGATTTTCCCTGGGAGAGTGAGAATGCCGAGCTGCTGTTCGCCATGACCGCCCGCTACGGCCTGCCGTACTTCCAGAACTTTATCAACTCGGAGCTGACCCCCAACATGGTGCGTTCCATGTGCTGCCGCCTGCAGCTTGATCTGCGGGAACTGCTCAAACGGGGCAACGGTCTGTTCGGTTCGGCCGAGCAGACCGGTTCACTGGGGGTGGTCACCATCAACTGCGCCCGCCTGGGCCACCAACACCAGGGTGACGAGGTCGGGCTGTTCAAACGGCTGGATCAGCTGCTGGAGATCAGCCGCACCAGTCTGGAGATCAAGCGCAAGGTGATCCAGCGCCATATGGATAACGGTCTGTTTCCCTACACCAAACGCTATCTGGGCACCCTGCGTAACCACTTTTCCACCATCGGGGTCAACGGCATCAACGAGCTGATCCGCAATTTTACGGCTGACCAGGAAGACATTACCACCCCGACGGGCCACGGTCTGGCGGTGCGGTTGCTGGATCACCTGCGGCAGCGGATGGTGGCGTTTCAGGAACAGACCGGCCACCTCTACAATCTGGAAGCCACGCCGGCTGAGGGCACTACCTACCGCTTTGCCAGGGAGGACAAAAAGCGTTTCCCCGCCATCATTCAGGCCGGCAGTGCGGAGGCGCCCTATTACACCAATTCAAGCCAGCTGCCGGTGGGCTTCACCGACGACCCGTTCGAGGCCCTACAGCGGCAGGAGGAGCTGCAGCGCAAGTACACCGGTGGCACCGTGCTGCACCTTTACCTGGGAGAGCAGGTCTCCAGCACCGAGGCCTGCAAGCAGCTGGTGCGACGTTCGTTGGAACGGTTCCGGCTGCCCTACATCACCATTACCCCCACCTTTTCGATCTGCCCCAAGCATGGCTATCTGAGCGGTGAGCACCCGTTCTGTCCGCTCTGCGATCAGGAGTTTGTTCGCCAACAGGCCATCAATGAAAGGAGTAACGCATGAACAACGAGCACCAACAACCGCAGACAGCACTACCGCAAGAACAACGGCAACCCTGCGAGGTCTGGACCCGCGTGATGGGCTACCACCGGCCGGTGGCCTCCTTCAACACCGGCAAAAAGTCTGAGTATGCCGAGCGTACCTTCTTCAAGGAAGTGGCATGCTCGCCATCGGCGGACTGACCCCCTTCACCACCATCGACTACCCCGGCAAGCTGGCAGCGGTGGTCTTCTGTCAGGGCTGCCCCTGGCGCTGCGGCTATTGCCACAATCAGCATCTGCTGGCAGTTGATCGTCAGGCCGGTATCGCGTGGCAAGAGGTCATGCAGCTGCTGGAACAGCGGCGGGGCTTGCTGGATGCGGTGGTCTTCAGTGGTGGCGAGCCGACCCTGCAGCCCGGATTGCCCCTGGCCCTGGACGCGGTGCGCCGACTGGGGTTTCTTACCGGCCTGCATACTGCCGGGCCGTTTCCCGACCGGCTGGCGGCCTGCCTGCCGCAGCTGGATTGGGTGGGGATGGATCTGAAGGCCCCCTTTGATTGCTACGACGCACTTACCGGGGTGACGGGCAGTGGCCGGGCAGCAGCACGCAGCGCGGAACTGGTACGAACGAGTGGTGTTGCACACCAGTTCCGCACCACGGTTGATCCGTTGCTGCAGTCGGACGAACGCCTGAAACGGTTGCAGCACACGGTTACAGGGTGGGGCGACCAACTGGTGCTGCAGGAGCTGCGGATCACCGCAGCTCCTGCAGCGTAATCAGTGGTGACAGCTGCCGCCGCAGTCGCCGCCGCTGCAGCCCTTTTTCTTCCAGAGTGAGCAATAGAGGAGCCAGATGGCTCCTCCCGCAATGGCTACCATCAGGATGATGTCGAACAGTCCCATGTCTAGCCTCCCAGACCCAGCAGCCTGCCGCCCTGATAGATGATCAGCGCCACCAGCCAGGCCAGCATGGTGGAGTAGGCGAAGGCCACGCCGGCCCATTTCCAGGTGCCGAACTCGGCCCGCATGGCCGCCCCCACCACCACGCAGGGCATGTAGAGCAGTACGAAGGCCATGAAGGCAAAGGAACTGAGCGGCGTGAACTGGCCTTTCAAGGCGGTCTTGAGCGCAGATTGCTCTGCCTCAGGTTCTTCTTCCTGGGGCAGGTAGAGCACGGTGCTGACTGCAGTCGTGACCGCGCCGCCAAAGGAGACCACGATCTCCCGCAGGTCTTCGCCCAGGGTGGGCTGCTTTTCTTGCTCTGCCTCTTCGGCTGCCGGGGCGTAGATCTCGCCCATGGTGCCCACCACGATCTCCTTGGCGATCACGCCGGTGATCAGCGATGAGGCCGCCTCCCAGGTGCCGAAGCCCACCGGCTGGAAGATCGGTGCGATGGTGGCGCCGGCCCTGCCCAGGTAGGAATCGCGCTTGTGTTCCAAGCCCCAGGGCAGGTTTAACAGGAACCAGACCAGTATCGAAACGGCAAAGATGTAGGTGCCGGCCTTGATCAGGAAGTGTTTGCCCTTTTCCCAGGTATGCAGCATCAGGCTGGTGAAACTGGGCATCCGGTAGGGCGGCAGCTCCATGATGAATAGGGGCGCCTCGCCCCTGAAGAGGGTCTTCTTGAAGATGTAGCCCATCATCACCGCCAGCAGCATCCCCAGGATGTAGAGTACCCAGATCACCGAGCCGGCATTGTCCGGAAAGAACACCGCAGCGAACAGCACATAGACCGGCAGCCGGGCACCGCAGGACATCAGCGGGATCAACAGGGCGGTCAGCACCTTGTCCTTCGGGTTTTCCAGGGTGCGGGTGGCATAGATGCCCGGTACGTTGCAGCCGAAACCCAAGAGCATCGGGATGAAGGACTTGCCGTGCAGGCCGATGGCATGCATGGCCCGGTCCATCACAAAGGCGGCCCGCGCCATGTAGCCGCTGCCCTCCAGGAAGGTGATGAAGAACATCATGGCAAAGATCACCGGCACGAACACCAGCACCGAGCCGACCCCGGCGATCACACCGTCGTTGATCAGCGACACGGTCCAGTCAGGCGCCCCGATACCGTTCATGATGGCGGTGGTCCAGCGTTTGAACGGTCCGCTGGTCATGGCATCCAGCCAGTCACTGAAGGGGGACGACAGGTCAAAGGTCAGCTTGAACAGCAGCCACATGGCCAGGGCAAAGATCGGTATCCCCAGGAAGCGGTTCAAAACCACCCGGTCGATACGTTCGGTCAGCTCGATGGTGCGTTTCTCCGGCTTGGTCATCACCTCGCGGCACAGGCCGCTGGCCAGCCCGTAGCGGCTGTCGGCCAATAGTCCCTCGACGTCGTCGCCGTGGGCGCGGCGCAGGTGTTCAAACAGCTGCTGCGGCAGCGACTCCGGTGTGATGTTGACCAGCTTCAGCAACGGGGCATCCCCCTCCAGCAGCTTCAGCAGCAGCCAGCGGGTCGGATACTGTTCCAGCAGGGCAGCGTGGTCACACTGGAGAACATCATGCAGCCCTTTCAGGACGGTCTCGATATCCTCACCATAGCTGAGCCGCTTGGGTGTGTGCTGTGCCGGTTCGGCAGCCACCGTCACCACCCGTTTAAGCAGCTGCTCCAGTCCGGTCTTGCGGGTGGCCGAGGTGGGCACCACGGCAACCCCCAGCACCTGTTCCATCTGGGTAGTGTTGATCTGGTAGCCCTTGGCCAACGCCTCGTCATGGATATTGAGGGCTATTATCATTGGTATGCCCAGCTCAAGTAGCTGGATGGTCAGGTAGAGGTTGCGCTCCAGGTTGGTGGCATCCACCACATTGACGATCAGGTCCGGTCGCTGGTTTACCAGATAGTCGCGGGTGATGATCTCCTCCTGGCTGTAGGGGGACAGGGAATAGCAGCCCGGCAGGTCCACCAGGCGAATGCTGCGTCCCTCCACCTCGAACAGGGCCTCCTTTTTCTCCACCGTCACGCCTGGCCAGTTGCCCACATGCAGACGACTGCCGGCGATGGCGTTGATCAGGGTCGACTTGCCGGCATTGGGGTTGCCGGCCACGGCCACAATGAGCGGTTTTTGCTGGCTCATGCCGCCACCTCTTCGATCTGGATACCCTTGGCCTCGCCCTTGCGCAGCGATAAGTTATAGCCCTTGACCGTCACCTCGATCGGATCACCCATTGGCGCCACCTTCTCCACCCTGATCCGCTCGCCGGGGATCACCCCCATGTCCATCAGCCGGCGTCGGATCGGTCCGATGCTGCTGTCCAGCTTGATGATCGTACCCTGCTGTCCTGGCTTGAGGTTGCTCAGGTTCATGCCGTTACTCCCTTCATGCTGATGCCACGGGCCATCCTGCGGTCAATGGCGATGCGTGCTTCGTCAACCATCAACAGCAGCAGATTGCCGTCGTTCTTGAGTACCTCTACGGTTTTGCCAATCCTCAGCCCCATCTCCTCAGCGCGGGTGGTGCTGGCCTGGTGCTTGTGCTTGCCATGGTGGTGCTGGCAGACGCCTCCGCAGCCACCGCAGTGTTTGATATCGGCGATCTGTCCCCGTTCGCCGGGGCTCATCAGTTCCAGTGGCATCATTCGTTCTCCTTGTGCGTTTTTCTAGAATTTCAACACAACGCCATACAGGGCCGTGATGTCGGTTTCGGAGCTGGTCAGGCCAAACTTGACGCCGGCATTGATATCCAGCAGGTCGTTCATCTCGTAGCGGGCGCCGGTCAGACCGTAGACCGGTAGCTCGTGGGCGTTTTTTTCCGGGTTAGACCCCAGCCCGAAGTCCGCCACCACCACCAGCCCTTCAATCAGTTCTGCCTCTCCGGCAATCGATCCGGTCCAGAGGTTGCCGTGGGTGGTGGATCTGATTGCATGGGTGCGGTAGCGGTGATGCTCGTAACCGAGGTTGGCATGCAGGGCGTAGCGTCCATCAGAAAATTCCTTGCTGGCGATCAGGGTGCCACCGCCATGCCAGTGCCCTTCTGAAAGTCCCTCTGAATATCTGCCGGTGGGTACTACCAGCCATGGTTTAACGGCCAGTGCAATGCCGCCCAGCTCGGTAAAGGCATATTTGAGTTCCAGCACCATATCGCCCAACCCCTGCGTCTTGTGAGTCAGCGCGTTGTCCTCTTCCACGCGCAGGTTGAAGGTATAGGGAAGCGCCAATGAAGCACTCAGGTCTTGGTAGAGTCCGGTGCTGATCTTCAGTTCACTGTCGGATGAAGACGCCTTGTAGCTGATTCCGCCTGAACGCTGTCTGTCCGATGCGTAGGAGCCGTTGAGCTCTACTTCGACTGATCCGACAGCGACGGTGCCGGCATCGTCGGTTGCCAGGGGAGGTCCGGCCAGTGCGGCTGATGTGGTCATCAGGGCAAACATCAGGGCGGTAGCGGTGGTGCGCAGTGCAGTCATCATGGTACTACTCCTTTGTGTGTAGTACTCTGGCTGGCTGCATGGCGTGACGACGGCCACAGGCTGGCTTGAGCGAATTGTTAAGGGTTACTTGGTCATAATCAGTTTGTTGTTGCTGGTAATCCGAATCCGGTACTGCTCGCCGGCGTGCAGGATGATCACCTCCTGGTCAGCCTGAAACAGGTTGCAGCTATCAATGGTTCTTTTGTTCATCATGTCACCTCTCTTTTTGTCTGGTAATGAATGCTTTTATCAATTTGCGATAAAAATAAATGTTGGCTATTGCGGTTAAGCGTCTCAAGGCAGGGGCCAAGCGTCGCACAATCTGACAAGCGGGCCCCCATCAATTGTCGTTGGTGACGGAACTGGTCTGCAAGGGACAGGCTTTGCCCAGGGTTGCCGTAGATCTTCCAGGGCCCCTGACAGGTGAAGGGAAGCTTGACCAGGCCCATAAAGGCGGCCACATCCTTGGCCGGATAGCCGATGAACAGGCCGATCTCGTGGGGGAAGGTTCCCTTGTTTGCTATGCGCTGTTGCAGTTCAGAAAGTAGTGCGTCGGTCCCTGCTTCGGGCTTGTAACCGGCCTTGCGAAGCAGGACACGGATGCCCTTATGAGCAAGATGGCGGTCGAGGGATGTTCTGTTGTAGCACAACAACAGCAATGCCGTTCCCTTGTTCTGCAAGATCGTGATCTGTAGTGTGCTGAGACGTGACTCAAGCTGATCCCCAAGCTGCTGCCACAGGAGATACAGGTTTCTGCCGCAGGGACGGGTGCGGTTAACCAGTGAAATAAGGTTAGCCGGTTTGACTTCTGCCAGCACCTCGGCAGATTCTAGCATCAGGTGGGCCGTCAGGCAGTCCAAGGGATCATGAAACTGTTCGAGCAGTGCGTTGGTAGGCGTTGCTGCCTTTGGGTGTTGGGTTTTTTGTGCAATCAGTGCTGCCATGAACCACCAGCCATGCAAATGAATTTTGTTATCAATAACTATTCACTGGAATCTTGTCAACAGATTTTTAAGCAGGATGGCAGAATGTGATGGGTGAGGGATTAGTGGCCGGCGCAGCTGTTACAGATGCCATAGACAACAATGGTCTTGGAGTCGATACGGCCCCAGGAGTCGATGTCTGAAGGCAGATCAAGGCGGTCGATGGCCGGCCAGAGGAAGTCGTACACACGTTTGCAACGACTGCAGATCAGGTGGTGGTGCGGGGCGTAGACGGCCTCAAAGCGGGCCTGACTTTCAGCGGTCTGGATGCGCGACACAAGTCCGTGTTGCTCCAGGGTGGTCAGGGTGCGGTAGACCGTGTCCAGCGAGATGGTCGGTAACGTTGGCAGCAGACGCTTGTGCAGTGTCTCGGCCGATGGATGATCGGGCTGCGACAACAGGTGACGAAAAATCTCGGTCCGTTGGTGGGTTACTTTCAAGCCGGCCTGTTTGCAGGCTGCGGTAAACTGTTGCATGGTCTGCTCTAGCTGTTCCGTTGTAAGGGGCTTCGCCACGGCAAGACTCCTGTTTTTGTATTATTTGTTAAGAAGTATTATTTTTTGCACTGGTTTTGTCAAGAAAACATTGTGTGCTTTTCTGCAGAAGCGCTTGTCCTGGCTTGCTTGTAGATTCATTAAACTGCGCTACACTTGGCCTGAACGTTACCACCTGAGAAAGGAATACGACATGCCTGACAATCTGTTTATTCCGTCGGTTGACCTACGGGTCGGCGCACTTGAAGAATATAATCGTAGACAGAAAGAACGTGCAGCGCAGCATAAGCAGCGTCCCAAGCCGCGTCCTTGTATTACCCTTACGCGGCAGTATGGCTGCCAGGGCTATCCGGTGGCTGAGCGGGTCTGCGAACTGATGAACAAACGGACCGGCGAGCCCTGGCTGTTGATCGATCGAGCAGTGCTTGATGAGGTGGCGCAGCGACATAATATCTCAAGGGACCTGCTGGAAGGGTTGGGTGAAAAAAATACTCTTCTGGCTGATGTGCTGGCGACCTTTTCGCCCCGTTGGGTGCATAGTCAGGATTGTTTCCAGTTGCTGTGCAAGCATGTGGTTTCGTTGGCCGAACAGGGCAACGTGGTGATCATGGAGCTGGGCGGAGCCATCATTACCCGTCATTTTGAGCATGCTCATCACTTCAGGATGTTTGCGTCGCAGCAGTACAAGGTGCGTACCATTGCACAGCGTCTGAAACTTTCGGAAGAAGATGCCGAGGCATTGGTACTCAAGCAGCAGCGCAAGCGGGATGATTTCGTGCGTGATTTTCTGCACTGTAACGATCATGATCCGCTGTTGTACGATCTGCTGATCAATAATGAGCGAGCGGGCATTGAGCAGATCGCGGATACTATCGTGCAGTTTGTGCTGGATGGCGAGCAGTGATATTCAGGACGGATTTTGTCTTGACAGATTACTAATTAGGTATTATTCCTGTTTTGCGTAGTAAGCAGACTGCATTTAACACGACACACAACACCACTAAGGAGGATGTACCGATGGCCAATGGACCGAAGACCGAAAAGAATCTGATGGAAGCCTTTGCCGGTGAATCACAGGCCAACCGTAAGTATCTGGCCTTTGCCAAGCAGGCAGATGCTGATGGTTACCCCCAGGTGGCTCGTCTGTTCCGCGCCGCAGCCGAAGCCGAGACGGTGCATGCCCACGCCCATCTGAAGGCATTGGGCGGCATCAAAAGCACCAAGGAAAATTTGCTGGAGGCGATCGGCGGGGAGACCCACGAGTTCAAGGAGATGTATCCGCCGATGATTGATGACGCCAAGCAGGAAGGCGCCAGCGAGGCGTTGCGCTCCTTCAGCTATGCCAACACCGTAGAGAAGACCCACGCCGAGCTGTATCAGAAGGCCTTTGATGCTCTGGGCCAGGCCGGTGAGCAGTTCGATTACTACGTCTGCCCGATCTGTGGCCATACCCACGAGAAGGTTGCTCCAGACAAGTGTCCGGTCTGCGGCGCAGCTGGCTCGGTCTTTATCAAGATCAATTAATTCAGGTTCTTGAGCGGGCAGCCGGTTTGGTGTCCGCTTTTAAACAATCAGTTGATAAGTATTTTTATTGTCTAGTTATGAGCCTTGATTTGTAGACATTCGGGAAATGTATGCTAATCGTATAGATGAGCAGTTGGTTTTGGCTGATGGCATCGGCAACAACTGATTTGGAGTAACGGGCGACGTCAGGATGCAGAACAGACCAAGCATAGCGAAAGGAGCCGGTTGTATGAGCAATGAAAGCAAGTGTCCGGTGACAGGCAAGTCCAGCAGGCAGGTGGCTGGCGGCGGCAGATCTAACCGTGATTGGTGGCCGAATCAGCTGAACCTTCATATCTTGCACCAGCATTCTGCCAAATCCAATCCGATGGGTGAGGATTTCAATTATCGGGAAGAGTTTAAAAAACTCGACCTGGCCGCCATCAAAAAAGACCTCTGCACCCTGATGACCGACTCGCAGGAGTGGTGGCCGGCGGACTGGGGCCACTACGGCGGTCTGATGATCAGGATGGCCTGGCACAGCGCCGGCACCTACCGGATGGGTGATGGTCGTGGCGGGGCCGGTTCAGGTTCCCAGCGACTGGCGCCGCTCAACAGCTGGCCGGACAACGTCAACCTGGACAAGGCCCGTCGGCTGCTCTGGCCGATCAAACAGAAGTACGGCCGCAGGATTTCCTGGGCCGATCTGATGATCCTGGCCGGTAACTGCGCCCTGGAGTCGATGGGCTTCAAGACCTTCGGTTTTGGCGGTGGTCGTGAGGATGTCTGGGAGCCGGAAGAGGATGTGTACTGGGGTTCAGAGGAGGAGTGGCTGGCCACCAGCGACAAGCCCAAGAGCCGTTACAGTGGTGAACGGGATCTGGAAAACCCGCTGGCCGCAGTGCAGATGGGCCTGATCTACGTCAACCCTGAAGGGCCGGACGGCAATCCTGACCCGGTGCTTTCGGGTCGCGACGTGCGCGAGACCTTTGCCCGTATGGCCATGAACGATGAAGAGACCGTCGCCCTGGTGGCCGGCGGCCATACCTTCGGCAAATGCCATGGCGCCGGTACGGCTGATCATGTCGGGCCCGAACCGGAAGCTGCGGGCCTTGAGGAACAGGGGCTGGGCTGGAAGAGCAGCTTCAAGAGCGGCAAGGGTGGCGACACCATCAGCAGCGGTATCGAGGGTGCCTGGAAACCAAACCCCACCACCTGGGACATGGGCTACCTGAAGGTGTTGTTCAAATATGACTGGGAGCTGGTCAAGAGTCCGGCCGGCGCCAATCAGTGGCTGGCCAAGGATGTGGACGACGAAGATATGGTGGTGGATGCTCACGACCCTTCCAAGAAGCGGCGGCCGATGATGACTACCGCCGACCTGTCGCTCAAGTTTGACCCGGTGTACGAAAAGATTGCCCGACACTACCTGGCTAATCCTGACCAGTTTGCCGATGCCTTTGCCCGGGCCTGGTTCAAGCTGACCCACCGCGACATGGGTCCCAAGCTTCGTTACCTTGGCCCTGAGGTGCCGGCTGAGGACTTGATCTGGCAGGATCCGGTGCCTGCGGTTACGCATGCTTTGATCGATGCCAAGGACGTTGCCGGCCTGAAAGAGAAGATTCTGGCCTCGGGTCTTTCGATTTCGCAGCTGGTCACCACCGCCTGGGCCTCGGCATCCACCTTCCGTGGTTCCGATAAACGGGGCGGCGCCAACGGTGCCCGTATCCGTCTGGCCCCGCAGAAGGACTGGGCGGTCAACCAGCCAGCCCAGCTGGCAAAGGTGCTTACCACCCTTGAGGGTATCCAGCAGCAGTTCAACAACACCCAGACCGGCGGCAAACAGGTTTCGCTGGCTGATCTGATCGTGCTGGGGGGCTGCGCGGGGGTTGAGCAGGCGGCCCAAAAGGCCGGCCACAACCTGACGGTGCCCTTTACGCCGGGCCGCACCGATGCCACCCAGGAACAGACCGACGCGGCATCCTTTACGGTGCTGGAGCCGAAGGCCGATGGTTTCCGCAACTACCAGAAGGCCAAGTATGCTGTGACTGCAGAGGAGTTGCTGGTTGACCGGGCCCAGTTGCTGACTCTGACCGCTCCCGAGATGACGGTGCTGATCGGTGGTATGCGGGTTCTGAATGCCAATTTTGGTCAGTCGCCCCACGGTGTGTTTACCACGCGTCCCGAAGCGCTCACCAACGACTTCTTCATGAACCTGCTTGACATGGGGACCAGCTGGAAGCCGACCGCGCAGGATCCAGACCTGTTCGAGGGGCGTGATCGGCGTAGCGGCGAACTGAAGTGGACCGCCAGCCGGGTTGACCTGGTCTTTGGCGCCAACTCGCAGCTGCGGGCCATTGCCGAGGTGTACGGCTGTGCCGATTCTCAGGAAAAGTTTCTGCAGGACTTTGTTGCAGCCTGGACCAAGGTGATGAACCTGGACCGTTTCGATCTTGACTGATGGTGAAGGTGTGTAGTCGGTATCGTCTGTCAGGTTTGTTTGATTATGTTTGAAGTATGATTACGTGCTGTTACGGGTTTGTCGAGGGGGTGGTTGCTCCCTCTGATTGCACTGAAAGGAGAACACAACATGGAAGCGGGACAAGGCTGCGTCAAACCGGCCGGAGGACCAGTCAGCATGCAAAGCGCTGCGCCACCATCTACCACACCACAAACTGCACAGGGGGTACAAACCATGAACATCGCACGGGTCGGGCATCCTGCCCCTGATTTTGAGGCAAATATCTATCTGAATGGCGGCTTTCAGACCATGAAACTTTCCGATTACAAGGGAAAGTGGATTGTGCTGTGCTTTTATCCGGGCGATTTCACCTTTGTCTGACCGACTGAACTGACGGCGGTCGCCGTCAAGCATGCCGAACTGAAGGAACTGGGTGTGGAAAGCTTCGCAGCAAGTACCGATAGCCGTTTTGTCCACAAAATCTGGCAGGCCGAAGAGCTTTCAAAGATGGTACCCGGCGGGGTGCCGTTCCCGATGATTGCCGATGCCAGCGGTCTGATCGGTCAGGCCTACGGTGTCTTTGAGCCGGCCGCCGGGGTTGATATTCGCGGCAGGTTCATCATTGATCCCGATTTCATCATTCGGGCCATGGAAGTGCTGACCCCTGAGGTTGGTCGCAGTGTCAACGAGCTGATCCGTCAGATCAAGGCCTTCCAGCATGTGCGTGCCACCGGCGAGGTGATGCCGGCCGGCTGGACACCGGGCAAGCCGACTCTCAAGCCGGGTCCTGACCTGGCTGGTAACGTCTGGAAGGAATGGAAGCCGGAGATGGCGTTCTGATTCTGCGATGTGAACTCAGCTTTATTGAGTAAACTGGCCGGGTGCTTAACGGCATCCGGCCAGACATATGTCGTTTATTCTGGAGGTTTTTTGTGCAGTACCTGTCCATTCTCTACCGTCTGCTGATCGCCTTTTGGGTGGGTGGTGCTGCCCTGTTCACCTTTATCCTGACACCTACGCTTTTCAAGAGCTTTGATCGTGACCAGGCCGGCGCCATTGTGGCAGTGTTGTTCCCCGGCTATTTCAAATGGGGGCTGATCTGCGGCGTGTTTGGCTTGGCCTGCCTGCTGTTTAGCCGGGGCCGTCATTGGGTGGCCTCCAGTGCGATTGTCGTGGCCATGCTGGCGATTACCTCGCTGCAGGCCTATGTTATCGAGCCCCGGGCTGCAGCCATTAAAAAAGAGATTCCCTCCTTTGTTACCACGCCGGCCGATCATCCGGCACGTCAGGCCTTCAAAAGGCTGCATGGCTGGTCGGCGGCGAGTAACCTGGGAGTTATCGGCGGTGGCATTGCCCTGCTGATTCTGTTACCATTTTACAACACCACAGGAAAGGAGCAGTAACCGATGGGAAAATCAGTAAAAGGTACCAAGACTGAACAAAACCTGATGAAGTCATTCGCCGGCGAGAGCCAGGCCCGTATGCGCTACACCTATTTTTCAGCCGCCGCCAAAAAGGAAGGCTACGTTCAGATCGCCGACATCTTCGAGGAGACAGCAAATCAGGAAAAAGAGCATGCCAAGCGCTTCTTCAAGTTTCTGGAAGGTGGCATGCTGGAGATTACTGCCAGTTTTCCGGCCGGCGTGATCGGCACCACCGCCGAGAACCTTAAGGCCGCTGCAGATGGCGAGCATGAAGAGCACACCGATCTGTACCCGGCCTTTGCCGAGGTGGCCAAGCAAGAAGGTTTTGCCGATATCGCTGCCGTCTGGACCGCCATCTCGGTGGCCGAGAAGCAGCATGAGAAGCGTTACCGTGACCTGCTGGCCAACATTGAGGCCGGTCGGGTATTCAAGCGGGACAAGGTGGTGGTCTGGCGCTGCCGTAACTGCGGCTACCTGCATAGCAACGCCGAGGCTCCGGATAAGTGTCCGGCCTGCGCTCATCCTCAGGCCCACTTTGAACTGCTGGGTGAAAACTGGTAACAGCAGACGAAGCTGCGCTAAATACAACGGCCGTCCTGGAATAACCGGGGCGGCCGTTTTTATGCAGGTTAGCCGCCAGGCTTGTTTGATGATCCTAAACTATATATGTGTCATTTGCTTGCATGTTGGCAGACCGGTTCTATAGTTAAAGGTAGGAGAAACGATCTGACGCGTTTGTAAGGAGTAGCACTATGGCATTACAACAGAAGTTGCTGGATGAGTTGCAGCAGCGTCGCGCAGCGGCGCTGGCGGGCGGCGGCAAGGACAAGATCAAGAAACGGCACGACGAGGGGCGCTTGAGCGCCCGTGAACGGGTCGAGCAGTTGTTTGATCCGGCATCGTTCAGTGAGTTGGGTATGCATGTCAACCATGCCTGTCATATGCCGGGCTTTGCCGACAAATTCATGCCGGGCGACGGGGTGGTGACCGGCACGGGCAACGTGGATGGCCGTCCGGTGGCGGTCTTCAGTCAGGACTTTACGGTGGGCGGCGGTGCCCTGGGGCATATGCACGCTAAAAAGATCTGTGACATCATGGCGATTGCCTGCGAGACCGGTATTCCGGTGGTGGCGATCAACGATTCCGGCGGCGCCCGCATTCAGGAGGGTATCCACAGTCTGTCGGGCTATGGCCAGGTCTTTTATCAGAATGTGGCCGCCTCGGGGGTGGTGCCGCAGATCGCCATCATCGCCGGTCCCTGTGCCGGCGGAGCCGCCTATAGTCCGGCCCTGATGGATTTTCTGATCCAGACCCGCACCCATTCCAGCATGTTTATCTGCGGACCGGAGGTGATCAAGTCCGCCACCGGTCAGGTGGCGCCGATCGAACAGTTCGGCACCGCCGAGGCCCATGCCACGGCCAGCGGTAATATCCATTTTATTGCCGAGGATGACCGCCATGCCATCAGCATTGCCCAGCAGCTGATCAGCTTTTTGCCGCTCAACAATATGCAGGACCCGCCGCACCAGATACCGGAAGAGATCGATCTGCAGCCGGACCCGGCGATGAATCAGCTGGTGCCGGATGATCCCAAGAGCGCCTACGATGTCTATGCCGTGATCGATCGTTTGCTGGATTCGGGCCAATGGCTGGAGGTGCAACGCGAATTTGCCCGCAATATCGTGGTTGGGTTTGGTCGCATCTGCGGCATGGTGGTCGGGGTGGTTGCCAACCAGCCGGCCTACAAGGCCGGGTGTCTGGATATCGACAGTTCGGACAAGGCGGCTCGCTTTATCCGCTTCTGCAATGCCTTTAATGTGCCGCTGGTAAACCTGGTGGACGTACCCGGTTTTATGCCCGGTCTGGCTCAGGAACGGGGCGGCATCATCCGTCACGGCGCCAAGCTGCTGTTTGCCTATGCCGCCGCCACGGTGCCCAAGATCACGGTGATCATGCGTAAGGCTTACGGCGGCGCCTATCTGGCCATGTGTTCCAAGGATATGGGGGCCGACTTCATCTTTGCCTGGCCCTGTGCCGAGATAGCGGTGATGGGAGCGGAGAGCGCAGCCAAGATCATCTACAAGAAGGAGATCGAGGAGGCTGCAGATCAGAAGAGCAAGGAGGCTGAGCTGGTGCAGTCCTACCGTGAACATTTCGCCACCCCGTATCAGGCGGCATCACGCGCTATGGTAACCGATGTGATCGAGCCGTCGGAGACCCGATCACGGGTAGCGCTTGCCCTGCGTATTTCGCTCACCAAACGGGTGAGCCGTCCGGCCAAGAAGCATGGTCTGATACCGTTGTAAGGGGGGATCGTGTCAACAACTGCACAACCGGAGACAACAACGCAGACAACCCCGGCCGTTTTCACGGTGTTGCCCGACGGCACGGTGTTGTACAAGACCTACCAAGATGCGGAAGCAGCTCGTCTGCTGAAAAACGGACAGCAGGGGTCTGAAGCGCTTACACACAAGTCGCAGGTCAAGCTGGGAGAGCAGTACCTGACAAAGGATGGTCAGGTTGTGCCGTACAGCATGGGTGGGCTGGTTGAGTTTCAGGTCACCGGCCTGATTGCGGTGATGGTGGTGCTGATCGCGTTGAGTCTGATCTGTTCAGCCATCGGTCGGCTGCTGGGCGCCCTGCAAAAACCGGAACCATCACCGGTTGACGTCCCGACGGTGAGCCCAACGGCGACATCAGGCATGCATCCCGGGCTGACCGATCAGCACCTGGTGGTGCTGTTGACCGCCGCTGCCAGCCAGGTTTTGGAGGGACCGGTGCGGGTCGAGCGTTTTCGTCCGCTGACCGCCAAAGATATGAACTGGGCTACCCAGGGCCGGCATGCCCTGCAGGATCACCGCTTAAACAAGTAGCGAAAGGAATGTACGTCATGAAAATGCTTCGAATTACCCTGGAAGGAAAAAGCTACGAGGTAGGTGTGGAGGTGCTGGATGACGACAATGACGCATCCCGTTCGTCTATTGCCTCGCTTCATCCTATCCAGCAAACATCGCAATCGACGGTTTCACCGGCAGGTAAGCCGGCGGCGGGTGGCCGGATGGTCACCAGCCCGATGGCCGGTAATGTCTTCAAGTGTCTGGTCAAGGTGGGCGATCAGGTGGCGGTCAACCAGACCGTGATCGTACTGGATGCGATGAAGATGGAGACTCCGGTTGCCTCGTCAATGGCCGGCACTGTTCAGGCCGTGCTGGTCAAAGAGGGCGATGCGGTGGATGAGGGCGCCGCGTTACTGCAGATCGGAGGGTGAGCACCATGCAGACCATTCTGAACGAAGTGCTGCAGATGTTTGTCCATGACACCGGCTTTCAGTACCTATCCGGACGGATGCTGATCATGTGGGCCATCTGCGGCCTGTTGTTGTATCTGGCCATCAAGAAACAGTACGAGCCGCTCTTGCTGCTGCCGATCGCCTTCGGCGCGCTGTTGGCCAACCTGCCCACCCGGGCCCTGTATGACGGCGGCTGGACCATTGACGGCATGTTTCATCCCACCGCCGGTCTGTACTATTTCATCAGCCAGGGGATCCATCTGGAACTGTTCCCGCCGATCATCTTTCTGGGGGTGGGGGCCCTGACCGACTTCGGCCCTCTGATCGCCAATCCCCGTACCTTGCTGTTGGGAGCAGCGGCTCAACTGGGGGTCTTCGCCACCATGTTCTGCGCCGTGGCCACCGGGATGTTTACCCTGGGGGAGGCCGCCTCGATCGGCATCATCGGCGGCGCCGACGGCCCCACCTCGATCTTTCTGGCCAACAAGCTGGCCCCGCACCTGATCGGCCCGATTGCGGTGGCGGCCTACACCTACATGAGTCTGGTGCCGCTGATTCAGCCGCCGATCATGCGGGCCTTGACCACCGATGCCGAAAAACGGATCAGGATGAAGAGTCTGCGTAAGGTGGGCAAGCTGGAGCGGATCGTGTTTGCGCTGGTGGTGATGGTGCTCTGCATCATGGTGGTGCCGGACGCCTCTGCCCTGGTGGCGATGCTGATGCTGGGCAATCTGCTGCGCGAATCCGGGGTGGTCGATCGGCTGGTCAAGGCCTGCCAGAACGAGATCATCAACATCACCACCATCTTTCTGGGTACGGCGGTGGGGATGACCATGCAGGCCGATATCTTTCTGCGTCCCGGCACCCTGGTAATCATCGGCATGGGGGTGGTGGCCTTCGGGGTATCCACCGCCGGCGGGGTGCTGCTCGCCAAACTGATGAACCGCCTGTCACCCAACAACCCGATTAATCCCCTGATCGGATCGGCCGGCGTCTCGGCGGTGCCGATGGCGGCCCGGGTCAGCCAGAGTGTGGGGGCCGAGTACGCCCCCCAGAACTACCTGCTGATGCATGCCATGGGACCCAACGTGGCCGGGGTGATCGGTACCGCCGTGGCAGCCGGCTATATGATCAGCCGTCTGGCTGGTGGCTAGGGCGCAGACCGCCGACGCAGCCACTTGTCCAGTTCCACCACCAGCACCACCGTTGCCGAGACCGCCAACACCCGCAGCCATTCAGTGCCTGTCAGCGGCACCGTGCGGAAGATCCACTGCAGGGGCGGCGCATAGATGAAGGCCAGCTGCGCCAGGCCGGCAGCGATCATGCTGGCAAACAGGAACGGGTTGCCGAGCGGATTGATGCTGAAGACCGACTCGTGTTCCGAACGGCTGTTCCAGGCCTGGAAGAATTGGAAGAAGACCATGGTGGTCACTGCCACGGTGCGGGCATTTTCCAGCGAGTTACCCTCCCGCAGGGCGGTCAGGTAGTTCCAGACCACGCCACAGGCGATCACCAACCCCACCAGGATGGTACGCTGCACCAGCAGGCGGGACATGATGCCTTCCTGGGGCGGTCGTGGTTGGCGACGGTCAATGCCGGCTTCTCCCGGTTCAAAGGCCATGGCCACATCCTGCAGGCCGTTGGTGACCAGGTTGATCCAGAGCAGCTGGGCCGCCAGATAGGGGATCGGCACCCCGAACAGCATGGTGATGGTGATCGAGATGATTGAGGCGATGCCGGTGGGCAGCAGGAAGAAGATCACCTTGCGCAGGTTGTCGAAGACAATCCTGCCTTCCCGTACCGCGCTGAAGATACTGCTGAAGTTGTCATCGGTCAGCACCATGTCCGAGGCCTCCTTGGCCACGTCGGTGCCGGTGATGCCCATGGCCACCCCGATATGGGCGCTTTTAAGGGCCGGGGCGTCGTTGACACCATCGCCGGTCATGGCCACCACCTGGCCGTGGCGGATCAGCTGGCGGGTGATCCGCAGTTTGTGGTCCGGCGCCACCCGCGCATAGACCGATACCTCCATGACCCGTGCGTAGAGTGCGTCGTCATCCATCCCCTCCAGTTCGCGGCCGGTCAGTACGGCGTCGTCCTGATCAATAATCCCCAACTGGCGTCCTATGGCTTGGGCGGTCACGGCATGGTCGCCGGTGATCATCACCACCCGGATGCCGGCCCGTTTACAGCCGTCAATGGCTTCGATCGCCTCGGTCCGGGGCGGGTCGATCATCCCCTGCAGGCCCACCAGTTGCAGTCCCTGGCCGGCATCGTCATGGGTCAGATCATCCTGATCCTCTCTGGCCTCTTTCCAGGCAAAGGCCAGCACCCGCATCCCCTCGGCAGCAAAGCTGGTGGCGGTGGCCAGCACCTGCTCCGTGGCCTGCGGGTCCAGGGTACACATCTCCACCACCCGCTCCGGCGCCCCTTTCACCAGGATCAGGCGGCGGGCGCCGTCCTGGTGTAGGGTGGCCATGTAGCCCCGTTCGGATTCGAACGGCACCATGGCCAACAGCGGGAAGCGTTCCTTTTCCTGCTCCTGGACCAGTCCCCCCTTGAGGGCCGAGACGATCAGGGCCCCTTCGGTGGGGTCGCCGTCCACCCTGAATTGATTATCTTCTTCATACAGGCTTGATTCATTGCACAACAGCCCGATCCGCAGCAGCAGTTCAAGAGCGGGGCGTTGATCAAGCCGTACGACCTGACCGTCGCAGGTCAGCGAGCCACGGGGGTCGTAGCCGTTACCGTCGGCCTGGTAGCGCCGCTGGCCGTCGAAGAGCCGGGTAACGGTCATCTGGTTGCGGGTCAGGGTGCCGGTCTTATCGGAGCAGATCACGGTGGTGCTGCCCAGGGTCTCCACCGCCGGCAGCTTGCGGATGATGGCGTTGTGCTTGGCCATGCGGGCCACCCCCACCGCCATGGCGATGGTGACCACAATCGGCAAGCCCTCCGGGATGGTGGCCACGGCTGCGGCCACCGCCACCATGAACATGGTCTTGACGGTCTCTCCCAGCAGCAGGCCGACTGCGAACAACAGCGACGAGGCGCCCAGCACCAGCAGGCCGATCAGCTTGGCAAACTGCTCGATCTTGATCTGGATTGGCGCCTTGACCAGGCCGATGTCGCGAACTTCACCGGCGATGGAGCCCAGTATGGTCTGGCTGGCAGTGGCCACCACCAGTCCCTTGGCCCGGCCGTTGACCACGGAGGTGCCCATAAAGGCCATGTTGATCTGATCGGCCGGCGGCAGGTCGTCTTCGACTATGGCGGCGGTCTGCTTCTCCACCGGCAGTGATTCACCGGTCAGCATCGCTTCATCGACCCGCAGTTCAATGGTCTGCAGCAGACGTAGGTCGGCCGGCACACGGGAACCGGAGGCCAGCAGCACGATATCTCCCGGCACCAGCTCGTGGCCTGCGATCTCCTTTTCATGGCCGTCACGGATGACCCGCGCCTTGGCCACCAGCAGGTTTTTCAGGGCCCGGACACTCTCCTCGGCCTTGTACTCCTGCAGGTAGCCGATCACCGCGTTCAAGAGCACCACAGCCAGGATTACACCACTGTCGATATACTCTTTCAGCAGCAGCGTCACGCCCGCTGCGATCAGCAGGATATAGATCAGGGGGCTGGTAAATTGATGCAGCAGGATCTGTAGCCGACTGATCTGCTCTTCCTCGGCCAGTTTGTTGGGGCCAAAACGGGCCAGCCGTTCGGCTGCCTCCCGGGATGAGAGCCCGCCTTCGCTGCTGGCCAGCTCACCCAGGGCCTGTCCGGCCTCTGTACGGTACCATTCCATGCGAGTTCCTTTCTGGTTGCCCTGCTGTTGCTGCAGACAACGGCATCTGCGTGCATGCCGAAAGCATAGCCGAGAAAGCTCGTGTTGACAAATCAGGGTCTGCTTCGCCTCCCCAGATTTATCTGGATATCTTCATGCCTTCCGACTAGCATGCCTATCTTGAACGGAAGCCCTAATGACCTGTCGCTGTATGGTTGGTACTTCGATCTTGCCGAAGGAATGCTTTTGGATTACCGGCCCGGGTGTCGGGAGCGGTCAAGTATCCGCTGTAAGCTGGTGGCGGGGAGGGTGTTCGTCTGAGTTGCTCCCCGGTGCGGGCACCGGGGAGCTTTTTTGTGGTTTCTATTCAGCGTTGATGGATGCCCGACAGCTGCCACGGGTTGCTGCCAACGGATCTGACGAAGGTCCAGTTCTCTTCAAAACGCACCGGTTCCGTAGTGCTCCCTGAAACCACGGCGCCTGTCGCCTCATCGGTCGTATAATCTAGCAGGTTGGCATGCACCAGCGCCGTAATGTAATCCTGTCCAGACTCCTGCCAGGCCTCGGCGATCTCCACCTTTCTGACGGCTATGTTTTCGAGCCGGTTGATCTGCTTGTCCTTCAACAGCTGGTCGATATCGCCCTGCATGATCGTCCGCATCTCGTCGGTCAGGAGCCCGGAAACCGTCGACAGGTCGCGGTTCATCCAGGCGGCCTGGATTCTGAAAAAATAGTCCATCACCATGTCCTGAAAGGCTGTTTCGTCAAAGCTGCGGTCCATCTGCTGGATATGCTGCAGCCCTGAATCGGCTGGCAGGTAGGCGGCCTCGACCGGCTGCATCCTGATCGCTTCGGGTTGCCGTGCGCCAAACGGTGCGCTGGAGTGCAGTGCTGGCGCCAGTTGGCTCTGCTCTCTCTTTTTCTTCATAAAGCGATAGATCAGGTAGGCGATACCGGCCAGCAGGGCGATCTCGAACAGGCCGATGCCACCCCCGCCCGGCATACCACCGGAGGCCCCGGCAAAACTGCTGAACAGCATACTGCCGAGCATGCCGCCCATCAGGCCGCCGGCCATACTCCTCATGAAGCTTCCGCCTGCTGCAGGCTGCTGCTGGAGCGACCCTGGAGTCGCTGTGGCCTGCTGCCGTTGCTGGCTTGACTGGTAGGTCGGTGCTGCCGGTTTGCTGTAGGTGCGGGAACCGCGACTGCCGATGGAACGTCTGCCGCCACCCCTCGCTTCGGCATGCAGTTCGAAAACGGTGATGCTCAGAAACAGAACTGCTGCCAGTACGGTAAATACTCTTGCGACCTGTCGTTGCATGTTCACTCCTTGGTTGGTTGGTAAGGTGGATACTTTGGGGTCTGCTCATTGTGTGCCCCGGCGTTCTACGTGAGTAGCGAGGGCAAAAAAAAAGACCTTTACCCCCGGTTGATTACCTGGATAAAGGTCTTGTTGACAGTATGCACTGTCCCGTTTCCGGGCTTTTCAGCCGTAGTGACGAAAACGGGTCGGCCTTGTTTGCGGCCGATAACTACTCCCCTTTAGGAGACTTACTTATACGTAAACTGGCCGCAGCTTGTCAACAGGTATCGTGCTCAGCACTGCAGGGTATGGCAGCGACCTGGTCCGGCAGATTACCTGCTACGCTGCAGGGCTGCGATCCGCTCTTCCAACGGCGGGTGGGTCATGAACAGTTTTTTCAGTCCGCTGCCGGCGCCGCCGGAGATGCCGAAGGCGGCCATCTGGTCCGGCAGGTGGGGCTGGGCAGTGCTCATGCGCAGTTTCTGCAGGGCTGCGATCATCTTCTCGCGGCCTGAAATGGCCGCCGCGCCGGCGTCGGCTCGGAACTCACGCTGGCGGCTGAACCAGCAGACGATGATGCTGGCCAGGATGCCGAACACCAGTTGGGCGATCATCGAGGTGATAAAGAAACCCGGACCGTGGCCCCGCTCGGTCTTGAAGATCACCCGGTCCACCAGGTAGCCGGCCAGCCGCGAGGCCACGATCACGAAGGTGTTGACCACCCCCTGGATCAAGGCCAGGGTGATCATGTCGCCGTTGGCCACGTGGCTGATCTCATGGGCCAGCACCGCCTCGGCCTCGTTGCGGTCCATGGCCCGCAACAGCCCGGTGCTGACCGCCACCAGTGCGTTGTTACGGTTCATGCCGGTGGCAAAGGCGTTGACATCCGGGGCGTCGTAGATCGCCACCTCAGGCATGCCGATGTTGGCCTTGAGGGCCTGCCGTCGCACCACCTCCACCAGCCAGTGCTCAAGTTCGCTGGAGGGCTGGCTGATCACCTGGGCGCCGGTCAGCCGCTTGGCGGTCCATTTTGAGATCACCAGCGAGATCAGTGAACCGCCAAAGCCGAACACGACGGCAAAGACGATCAGGCTGCCCATATTGAGGCCATGCTGGTCCAGCATTGGGCCGACCCCCAGCAGGTTCAGCACGATGCTGAGCACGAAGACGATCGCCAGGTTGGTGACCATGAACAGGATGATTCGTTTAAACATTGGCTCCTCCGGAGATGATAAGGTTAAGAAGCGTGTAGATCAGCTTGAAAACAGGTAACGGTGAGCACCAAGTGTAGCAAAAAACCGTCGGCTGGCAAGCTGTCGCACCGTCTGGCACAGATTCTAGGCAGCGTTTTCCTGCCGTTTTTCAGATTCGATCGCTTCAGCCAGGGCCGGGCTGCGCAGCAGACGGTCGGCCTTGACCAGTTGCTCAACCATACGCCGGGTGCCGCTCAGCTCTCCCAGCAGCTGGTTGACCACCGTTATGGACTGGCGCCGTGAGACCGCAGCATCCAGCAGTTCTGCCTTGGTCTGTTGGTACTGTTGTTCAAAGCCTTCCAGGGCCTCCAGCCGTTCCTGATCAGAGTGATCTTCGGCGGGCTCTTCCTGATGGGCCAAGCGGCAGCAGTGTTCAATCTGGTCGAACAGCTGCTGCAGCACCGCCACGGTTTCAGCATCGCTGCTGCCCAGCAGTTTCTGGTGCAGGGCCAGCGCAGTGCCTGAAAGGCGCGCCGCTTCGTCGAGATAACGGGCAGTGCGTAACGCCCGGGCGAGCTGTTCGCCCTCCTCACGCGACATGGTGGCGGTGCGCACCGTGCCGACAAACTCGGCCACTGCAACCACCAGGCGGTGAATGGCAGCCGCCTGCTGTTCAAATGCCTTGACGGCCACCGGCGAGGGCGCCATGGAGGCACGCACCAGGCGGTTGGTCATATCCCGCAGCCGCAGCAGTTCAGCCCGCAGGCCGGCCACCGCCAGGCTGGGGGTGGTGGCCAGGCTGGCATCCAGGTGGTGGGGGCGCCCGGCCTCTTCCTCAAGACTGCGGAAGCGTTTCTCCAGCAGCCGGGTGAGGCGTCCGGTCAGCGGCAGCATGATCACGACCCCTAGCAGGTTGAAGACGGTGTGGAACAGCGCCAGCACAGCTGCCGGGCTGCCTTCCAGATCCAGCCCGTCTGCCAGCTGCGCCACCAGCCAGAGCATGCCCGGCAACAGTGATAACGCCACCACGCCGGTGATCAGGTTGAACAGGATATGCCCCAGTGCCAGTCGTTTGGCATTGGGGGTGGCCCGGAGCACGGCGACGGCCGCCGTGGTGGTGGTGCCGAGGTTGGCGCCGATCACGGCGGCAGCAGCCGGTTGGATGCCGATCACTCCGCCCGTGGCGGCGGTCAGGATGATGGCGATGGCGGCACTGGATGACTGGGTCAGGACGGTGATCACAAAGCCGACCAACAGAAAGGTGATCACACCGCCGTTGGTGGTGAAGCCTGGAACGCCGTTGCCGTACAGCTGTGCCAGGCTGCCAAAGGAGTTTTTGAGGATCGACAGACCGAGAAAAAACAGACCGAAACCGGCCAGGGCTTCGCCCAGACCCTGATTGCGCCGACTGCTGGACCCCAGCCGCAACGCCACGCCCAGGGCCAGGATCGGCAGGGCAAAGTTCTCGATCTTGAAGCCGAACCCCACCAGGCTGACCAGCCAGCCGGTGACGGTGGTGCCGACGTTGGTGCCGAACACCACCCCCAGGCCCTGCCGTAGGCCCATCAGGCCGACGTTGACAAAACCGATCACCGCCACGGTGACCGCCGTGGATGACTGCACCAGGCCGGTCACCAGCACGCCGGCCAGTACCCCCTTGAGCGGCGTGGAGGTGAAGCGGCCCAGCAACTGTTTCAGCCCCTCGCCGGCAAACAGCTTCAGGCCTTCGGTCATCATCAGCATGGCCAGCAGGAACAGGGCCAAACCGCCGATCGCATTGATGGTCGTACTCAGTATCATCAGATCACCATGGTGTAGCTGGCTTGTGGTTAGCATCCAGAACTAAAACGGCCAGAAACGCGGGATAAAGATGGTTGCCAGGATCCAGAACAGGATGTTGAGCGGCGTGCCCACCTTGAGGAAATCAGCGTAGCGGAACTGGCCCGGCCCGTAGATCAGGGTGTTGGTCTGGTAGCCCACCGGGGTCATGAAGCTGGCCGAGGCGGCAAAGGTGATCGCCATCAACAGGGGCCGCGCATCGATCCCCAGGCTCTCGGCAGCGGCGATGGCGATGGGAGCCAGAAGCGCTGCGGTGGCGTTGTTGGACATCAGCTCGGTTAAGAGTGAGGTGGCTAGATAGAGACCCGAGACCAGCGCCACCGGCCCCAGGCTGCCCAGGTGCTCGACCAGCAGACCGCCGAGCAGGCGGGCGGCGCCGGTGGTCTCCAGGGCGGTGCCCAGGGTCAGCACCCCGGCCAGCAGGAAGATGACCTGCCAGTTGATGGAGCCGTAGGCCTCGTCCAGGGTCAGGCAGCGGGTCAGCACCATCAGGATGCAGCCCACAATGGCGCCGGCCACGATCGGCACGGCGCCGGTGGCGGCTGCTAGCACCACCCCGGCCACGATGGCGATGGCGGTCAGCATCCGGCTTTTTCTGAAATTTGGCAGCTCCACCTGGGACACCAGCACGAAGGTCCGGTCGTCGCGCAGCAGTTGCAGCTGTTTCTGGGCCACCTCAAACAGCAGCACGTCGCCGGCCTTGAGCTGCATCTCTTCGAGGTGTTCGCGCATCACCCGGCCCCGGTGCCGCACGGCCAGGGCGGTCAGACCGTAGCGGGAGCGGAAACGGGCCTGCTTGAGGCTGCGGCCGTCCAGGGTGGAGCCGGGGGCCACCACCGCCTCCACCAGTGCGGCCTCTTCATCGGCAGCTGCACCGGTTTCCTGGCGCAGGGCGATCCCCTGCCGTTCCTTCAGCTTGCGGAAGTTTTCCAGGTCAGCGCGCAGTTTCAGCTGGTCGCCCACCTGCAGCACCAGTTCCTGCATCGTTTGTTCCAGCCGTTTACCGTTGCGGAATACTTCTACCGAACGGATGGATACGTCGTGCAGAAGCGGTGAATCAACCAGGACGGTGCCCACCGAGCGGGCCTCGGGACCAAGCACAATCTCGATCTGGTAATCACCGCTGCCAAAGGTGGGGCCGCGTTCTGCCGCACCACCCCGTTTGGGGATCAGTCGGATGCCCACCAGCAGCAGGTAGGCCGAACCGGCACCGAAAAAGAGCAGGCCCAGGGAGGTTGGTTCGAACATGCCGATCGGTTGCAGGCCATGGCGCTCGGCAATGGAGGAGACCAGGATGTTGGTTGAGGTGCCCACCAGGGTGCAGACCCCGCCGAACATGGAGGCGAAGGAGAGCGGCAGCAGCAGGCGTGCGGCCGAGAAGCCACAGTCTTTGGCGATGGTCAGCATCACCGGCAGGAAGATCGCCACCGCCGCCGTGTTGTTGATGAAGGCCGACAAGAGACCCACCATCAACATCATCACCACCAGCACCAGCCAGAAGCTGATCCGCCCCAGTCGGGCCAGGCTGTTGCCCAGCAGGTTGACGGCGCCGGTCTTGAACAGGCCGGCCGACAACACGAACATGGCCCCCACCGTCACCGTGGCCGGGTTGCTGAAACCGCCGATGGCGTCCTCGGCCGAGATCATGCCGGACAGCAGCATGGCGCCCATGATGATCATGGCGGTCAGGTCCACCGGCAGCCGCTCGGTGGCGAACAGGATTACGGCCGACAGTACCAGCCCGCATACCAGGAGGATTTCAAGGGTCATGACGCCGGTCTCCGTTTCAAGCTTCCACCCTGCTGATGCGGTGGGCCGGCGGCTGGTAGTCCGATGGCAGATAGTTGGCCGGGATGGTGGTCAGGTTGCCGTCCCGCAGGGCGCTGTAGTGGGGCGACATGATCTCGATCCCGGCCTCATTGAAGCGGTCCTGGATGTTGGCGTGCAGCGCCGAGTAGACCGTGGCCATGGCCGAGGGTGTATCGGTGTAGGCGTTCAGCTCGTAGCTGACGGAAAAGTCGTTCAACGCCGTCTGCAGCACAAAGGGCTTGGGATCGGCCAGTATCCGTTCTGTTGCGCCTGCGGCGGCGATCAGCAGTTCGTGCACCTGGCGCCAGGGCACCTCATAGCCGATGGTGACGATGGGGTTGAGGATCAGTCGGGCCGAGGAGCTGTAGTTGATGATGTGGCTGCCCAGCACCATGGCGTTGGGGATGGTGATATCCACGTTTTTGGTGGTGCGGATACGGGTCACCAGCAGGGTTTTTTCAATCACGTCCCCCATGGTGTCGGCGATCTTAACCAGATCCCCCACGCCAAAGGCCCGCATGTAGGTCAGGATTACTCCGGCCACCACGTTGGCAACGGCCGAGGAGGAACCGAGTGAGAACAGCACCCCCAGGAAGACCGACACCCCCTTGAAGGCCGGCGAATCAGAGCCGGGCAGATAGGGAAAGGCCATCACCACCGCAAAGGCGATGATCAGGAAGCGGACGATCTTGAAGCTGGGCAGGGCCCAGTCGGGGTAGAAGCCGGGCAGGGAGATGTTCTGCCGTTCCACCTCGCTGAACAGAAAACGGCTGAAGCGGATCACGTAGTGGGTGCAGATGGCGATCACCGCCACAAAGAACAGGTTGGGCAGGTAGGCGGTTACCCCGTGCCAGACCTTGATCACCGGTGTCTCAATATAGTTGAACAGGCGGTCGGACAGGCCGGCGGTCCAGGGAAAGAAGCTTAACACCAGCGGGATGTACAGGTAGAGCAGACCAACCACCAGCAGGATACGGACAAAGCGCAGGCTGGAGAGCAACATGGCCACGGCCCGGTCTTGGTGCAACAGTTCGATGCTCTGGAAACGGATGGTACGGATGCGGGTGCCGCGCCATGCCTCGATCTGGGCGGTAAGACGGGGGAAAAAGCGTCTGATCAATGCCAGCAAAGTTGCCAGGATCAGCGTGACGGCCAACGCCTGGGCTGCGTCGATTGCCAGGGTGCGACCGCTACGGGCGGTGCGGTAGTCAGCTAGTGCCGTGCGGATCTGCTCCGCATAGTGCTGGGCCAATTGTGGGCGTTTCCTGCCGTCAGCCTCGGCATCCTGATCGGTGACCGTCATCAACACCCGGTCTTGCAGCACAATATCGGTACTGGTTGTATGGTCGTCAAGGGTGATCTGGTCAACGGTCAGCTGGCGATCCCGTGCCACGGCCAGCAAGCGGTTGCTGATGGTCTGCGCCCGATCAGCAGGGGTATAGGAGAACACGCCGGTAGTGATGCTGAAGAGCTCTTTCCCGTCCAGCAGCACCGGCGCACTGGTTTGGGCCACGGGTGCGTTTGTCGGTGGGGGCGCGGCATGCAGCGGGCCGTTGCTAATCAACAGGGCCAACAGGCTGCAGAGCAGGGTACGTAGCAACATGGTGGTCATCCTTTCATCGCCGAGCTTTGGCACGGTTTGCGGTTGCCACCGCAGCAGGCCGCGCTAGGCGTCTGGTGCCGTTGTGCGCAGCGGGGTGCGGAAACGCAGGTCAAGCTGGCGATAGGGAATCTCGATCCCCTGCTCGGTCAGTTTTTTGTAGAGCGCGGTGTTGAGATTGCTCGTTAACAGCCCTTTACGCTGGATCAGGGTGGTACTCCAGGCGCGCAGTTCAAACTGCTGGCCTTGGTCGCCAAAGGCCATCAGCCGTGTGCTTGGCGGTGGTTCCTGCAGCACATCCTTGTCCTGTCGGGCAACCTCCAAAAGCAGGCCGGTTACTTGGTCGATATCGCTGCCGTAGGCCACGGTCACCGGTATCTTGAAGCGCACCTTGCGTTCGTTGTGGCTCCAGTTGATCACATCTTCGGTGATGAATTTCGAGTTGGGCACGATGATCGAGATGTTGTCGTTGGTCACCACGGTGGTGCTACGGCCGCCGATTTGCACCACATCGCCCTCAACATCGCCCACCACGATCCGGTCCCCCACCTTGATCGGTCGCTCGAACAGGATGATCAGGCCGCTGATGAAGTTGTTGACGATGTTCTGCAGGCCGAAGCCCAGACCGATGCCGACGGCGCCGGCCAGTACATTGAGGGCGGTCAGGTCGATGCCGGCAGTCTGCAGGATCACCGCAAAGCCCACCACCAGCACCAGGTAGCGCACGATGGAGCCGATCGCCTGGCGTGCACCAACCTCCATTCTGGTTCTTACCAGCAGTCGGTCGGCGATCAGCACCCGTAGCTTGCCAGAAAGCCAGAACAGCAGCAATAGCAGGATGATCAGCTTGGCGATCATCTCCAGTGTGATCGGCGTGGCCCCCAGCTTGAGCAGCGTGATGTCCAGCGCGGAACGGGATTGATCGAACAGACGTTGGATAGCGGTCATGGCACGGTCCCTTTCAATGGATCAGGCACTAGTCGCTGCTGCCCAGTAGTTGACGGGCGGCGGTCTGGACCGGGTCCCAGACCGGCGAGAAGGGCGGGGCGTAGGACAGATCCAGATCAACAATCTGCTGCACGGTCATGCCGGCGGTGAGGGCGGTGGCCAGCACATCGATCCGCTTGGCGGCCCCCTCCTGGCCGACGATCTGGCCCCCCAACAGGCGGCCCGTACCCTGCTCGGCCAGCAGTTTGACCGTGATCCAGCCGGCGCCGGGGTAGTAGCCGGCCCGGGTTTTACTCTTCGTGGTGGCAGTCTTGTACTTCAAACCCAGACCGTTGATCTCCCGCTCCATCAGGCCGGTGCGGGCCACCTCATACTTGCAGATCTTGCTGACTGCCGTGCCGACCACGCCGGGGAAGGTGGCATAGCCGCCGGCCAGGTTGATGCCGGCCACGCTGCCCTGCTTGTTGGCCACGGTACCCAGGGCCACATGGAACGGCTTGCGGCTCACCAGGTGGAAGCTCTCGGCGCAGTCGCCGGCGGCCCAGACGTTGGGCGCCGAGGTCTGCATGCGGGGATTGACCCGGATCGAACCCTTCTCCCCCAGGGTGATGCCGGCCGCTGCGGCCAGACTGCTGTTGGGCCGGGTTCCCAGGCCCACGATCACCAGGTCAGCCGGCAGGGTACGCTGGTCGGTGACCACAGCGGTGACCAGCCCATTGGCAGCCTCATAACCGGTCAGTGATTCGTTCAGATACAGCTCCACGCCGATCTCCCGCAGGGCATCCGAGACCAAAGCACCCATGTCCGGGTCCAGGGTGCCCATCACCTGCTCTCCGCGCTCCACCAGTGCCACCTGCAGCCCCTGACGCACCAATGCCTCGGCCATCTCCAGGCCGATGTAGCCGCCCCCCACCACCACGGCGCGGCGGGGTAGCTGCTGATCCATGAATTGCTGCACCCGGATGCCGCTGGCCAGGGTGGACAGGCCGAAGATGCCGTCGCTATCACTGTTTGGCAGCTTGGGGAAGATCGCCTCGGCGCCGGTGGCGATCAACAGCTGGTCATAGGCTTCCCAGGCCTCGCTGCTGTCGGCCAGGCTGCGTACCCGCACCCGTTGGTTGCCCAGGTCCAGTTCGGTCACCTCGTGGCCGGTGCGGGCGTCGATGTTGTATTTATCGCGGAACTTCTCCGGGCTGCGGGCCACCAGTTTTTCAGGTCCGTCCACCAGTCCTGCGATGAAGTAGGGCATGCCGCAGGCCGAGTAGGAGGTGTGAGGGCTGCGTTCAAAGACCACGATCTCCCGTTTTGGGTCTTCTCTACGTACCTTGGATGCTGCGCTCATGCCGGCGGCATCGCCGCCGATCACCACCAGACGTTGTTGTGTCATGCTGTGTCCCCTTGTGCTGCTTGTTATCAGTTTACATCATCTGACCCAGGCGGTAGCGCTGTTGCAGCAACTGCTGAAAGGAGCGCACCCCTTCCAGGGCGCTGCGCAGTCGTCCCTGTTCCATCCGGTTCAGATCGGCCAGTGCGATCCGGTTGTCCGGCTGGCGGCCGGCATTCATATCATCAACCTGGCTGCGCAGCCGAAACTGCACCAGGCTGTCGTAGACTGCGGTCAGATCGTCAGCTTCCTGCGGGCTGAGCACCTCTGCCTGCTGCAGGGCCGCCACCCGCTGGCGGGTGTTCTGCACCTGCAGGCCGGTGGCCAGGGCCAGGATCTTGACCCCTTCGGTGACAGCGAAGATGCCGGCCTTTTTAAGGTCCAGCAGGCCGCTGTGGGGGGGCTTTTCGGTCTTGATGCGGCCAAACCAGCCCAGGGGCACGCCGAAGCGCAGCAGGTTGGCGGTCATGTGGCCCAGGAAGGCGTCGTTGCCCACCAAACGGCCGGAGACGTGGGCGCGCAGTGCCTGCTCCAGGCTTGGATCGCCGTACAGGGTGCGCATATCTGAAACCATGCTGATCTTGAGGATGTTTGCCGGGATCGGGGCCCCGAACCAGTGATTGAACTGCTGTCGCCAGCCCTGCAGGTTGTGGCGCCACTGGGGGGTGCTGGCCATGATGCCGCCGGGGCAGGGGGGGATGCCGATCCTGATTACCGCATCGATCAGGGCCTCCGAGAATGTTTTCAGTTCTTCCACCTGCTGCTGCGGCAGGTCGTCGGCGTAGACCAGGGCGTTGTCCTGATCAGTGGTCAGGGTCTGTTCGCCGCGTCCTTCACTGCCCAGCACCAGCAGCGCAAAGCGGTCGGTGAGCCCAGGAAACTGCTCTGAACGGACCAGCTCGGTCAGCCGGATCAGGATCCGGTCATTTAAGTGGGCGATCAGCCGCACCAGTTCGCTGATCGCGACCCCGGTGCCCACCAGATGTTTCACCAGGCCCTGCACCCGTTTGTGCAGCGCGGCCAGCTCGTCCAGCCCGGCGGCCTCCTCGATCTCTCGCACCAGCTGCTGCGGCGAGCGGGTCTGGATCCGCAGGATATCCGAATCGGTGATGATGCCGGTCAGGCTGTCGTCCGGAGCAATAACCGCCAGACGGTGGATGCGGTGGCGTGAGAGCAGGTGCAGCGCCTCGAACAGGAACTCGTCTTCAGCGATGGTGATCAACGGGCTGTTCATCACCTGTTGCACGGTCAGTTCGGCCGGGTTGCGGCCCAGGGCCACCACCTTGTTGCGCAGGTCCCGGTCGGTGATGATCCCCAGCGGCTGTCCCTGATCAGTGACCACCAGGCTGGAGATGGAGCGTTCACGCATCAGCGTGGCAGCCGTCACCAGCGGGTCGTCGGCCCCACAGGTGATCACCTCGCGGCGGCAGTACTGGCCCACCGGCTGGAACAGGACATTGAGTTCAGACATGGCGCCCCCATGGCACTGGCCGCGTTAAAGTAAATGCTTGAAGCGAAAAAGGTGCTGCAACGTCTTACGGAATACCGTTACTTCTTTCAGTGTCGTTTTAAGTTCTCCCAGTTCAATCGGATTGAGCTGGTCAAGTTCGAGCAGGTGCGTAGGGAGGTGCTTTTTACTCAGCGCATGTAGCTGAGCACGGAGCAGAAACAGGTTAAGGTTGTGAAAGACAGACCGTAGATCATCTCCTTGCCGCGTGGTGAGTACACTGGCCTCTACCAGCCATTTGACACGTTCCGCGGTGGTGTGAGCCTGGATTCCTTTGAATAGTGCGAGAAGGTGTACCCCATCCGTTATGGTCGTGAGGCCGCCTTGTTTCACATCGATCAGTTTTTTATGATTGCTGGTGATGGTATGCAGTCGGCCAAACCGGCTGAGTGGCGTCTTGCTTCGCAGCAGCTGTTCGAGCATCCGATCCAGAACCAGGTCATTTTCTTTCAGTCGTTGTGTAACGTGCAGCTGCAGTTCAGCGGTAAGTGCTGTATCGCCATACACCGTGCGCATATCGCTCAACAGGCTGATTTTTTGCATGTTTTCTTGCGACAGGTCAGCAATCCAGCGATCAAATAACGTCTTGAATCCTTCGAGACTAAGCCGCCAGGTTGGGTTGTTGAGTGTTGCACCTGCCGGACTGTGATGGATACCAATGCTTTGCAGGGCAGCAGCCAGTTCGTCGGAAAACAGTACGACCTGCTGGAATTCCGTTGGCGTCAGGTCATCGGCAAAGATCAAGGCGCTATGCTGATAGGAAACAAGCAGGTGCTCTCCCCGCCCCGCACTTCCCAAGAGGCCTATGGCAAAACGCTCATGCAGATCGTTGAAACGGCCGGAACGCAGCAGATCGATCAGACGCAGTATGATCTCGTCGTGCAGCAGTGCGCTGAAGTGCAACAGCTCCTCTGCCTGCAGGCCGGATCCGGCCAAACGGCTTACCAGTTTCTGCATCTGGCCATGCAGTTTTTTGAGGTCGTCAACGGATTGGGCCTGCTCGATACTGCGGATCAGGCTGTGGGGTGTGTCGGCCTGCAGTTTCAGGATATCGGAATCGGTGATAATCCCTGCTAGCCTGCAGTTCGCGTCCACGACCACAATCCGGTGAATGCCGTGGTGAAAGATGCGGTGCATCGCCTCAAAAAGCCGTTCATCTTCCCGGATGGTGATCAGGGGACGACTCATCACGCTGGCAACGGTCTGATGCTGGAGGTCCAACCCCTGTGCCACCACCTTGGTGCGCAGATCCCGGTCGGTGATCATCCCCACCGGATTTCCATCCTGGCAGATCACCAGACTTGAGACCCCTTTTTCGCTCATCAGACGCGCCGCATCCACCAGGCGGTTTTCAGGTGCGCCGGTTATCACCGCCCTGCGGCAGTGCGGTCCAACCGGTTCAAACAGGATGTTCAGGTCATACATAGGTTCACCTCACCATGTGCACTAGCGAATACATGTTTTCGGGTTACTCCATCGAGGCAGTCTGCAGATGCAGCCCCGGTGTCTGATTATCGGAGAGCCAGGCCTCAAACTGGCTGATCTGATTGGGCGAACCCAGCAACAGCAGTTCATCGCCCTCGGAGAGCTGCTCTTCACCGGCCGGGTTGATGGTTTTGACTCCTGAACGATTGATGCCTACCACCAGTACGCCGGTGTGCAGAGGAATGCTCAGCTCAGCCAGAGAGGCGCCGACATGGGGGCCGGCCGGCACCGGCACCGACTGCAGGCGCACCGCATCGAAGTCCGGAACTTGATCATCCGCCTTGACCCTGTTCAACTCCTCACGCAGGGCGGTGATCTGCTCGGCGGTGCCCAGCAGTAGCAGCCGGTCACCAGGATACAACACCATGGCCGGTTCCGGTGCCACAATCGTATATCCCTGGCGTTCAATCTCTACAATCGTGCAACCCAGGCGTGAGCGTATCTGCAGCTCCGCAATACTCTTGCCTGAACATGTTGCCTGTTCGGGCAGGCTGAACTGCTGCAGATTGATATCCCAACCGACGGAATTCTGCATCCAGAGCCGGCGGTGCGTTACCTCAAGGGCATCGGAATCAGTAAACACCGTGCTGATCGAACCATGCCACCTGCTGTGCCAGTAGATCAGGCGCCGGGAAAAGATAAACAGCACGGTTGCCAGTAGTGCCACGATAGTCAGCAGAGCCCATTTTGAAAGTGCTTCAACCGGTGCTGCCTGGTAGAGCCAGTAGATAATACCGAAGGCGCTCAGCAGTTTGAAGCTGTTTTCAACCAAGGGGCTGGGCATCCGGGTTCTGGTTTCGGCCAGCGCGGCAAAGATCATGGCCATTACCGAGAGATTCCGCCATATTGCAAAGAGCGGTATCAGCACCAACAGACCAAGCAGGATGAAAAAGGTCAGTTTTACCGCTACCGGTGACAGTCTGACCGCCGTCTGGCTGTGCTGAAAGAGGTCCAGCAAGGGGGCGGAAAAGGATAGCAGACCGGTGACAAGCAAGACTTCCAGGGTGATCTGCAGCACCCGTTTTTTGCTGAGTTGCCACCACAACTGGCTGGCCTGCAGGATGGCGAACTGGGCCAGCCACTGGTGATACACCCCGACAATCCGACGCACGAAAGCCGGCTCGGTTTTTTCGACCAGATGCAGCACCGTATCGGCATGCCGGTTGATCAGGGGGGCGATCAGTACCGTCAGGATGGAAGCACCAACGGCCACCGGATAAAAGTGCGCCGGCAACACCGCCTTGCTGACACCCAGCTGGGCGATCACAAAGGTAAATTCACCCAGCGGTGTCAGCGCCAGCCCTGCCCGGCGGGCTTCATAGGGGGGGGTGCCGATCAGGATCAGGGCCAAGCCGGTGGAGACGGAGCGGACCACCACCGTAAACAGCATCAGCCCCAGAATCATCGGCCAGACTTGAACCATCAGCTTGACGTCAATCATCATGCCGATGGAGACAAAAAACACGCTGCTGAACATATCGCGCATGCCGGAAAAGGCCTTGTCAACACCGCTTCTTTGCGGCATCTCAGCCACGATTGCGCCCAGCAGAAAAGCCCCCAGCGCCAGTGAATAGCCAGCCTTCACCGCCAGCAACGCCATCAGAAAAAGTACGCCGGCCACGGCAAGGGTCTGCAGCTCCGGGTCAGCCTTGGCCTCCATCCGGCCCAGCAGTTTCGGCACCAGGAACAGTCCGGTCATCACCAGCAGCACCACGAAGGCACTCATACCGGCCAGCAGGCTGCCCACCCCGGCAGACGCCTGGGAACCCAGCACCGCCAGCATCACCACGGCCACCACGTCCTCCAGCACGGTAATCGCCAGCGCCATCTGCGCATAACGCTGGTTGCCAAGGTTCATATCCTTGATGATCTTGGCGATTACCGCTGAGCTGGAAACCATCAGCATGCCGGCAACAAACAGGCTTTGAAACGATGACCAGCCCAGCAGCGAGCCCAACAGTTGGGTCAGGTTGAGCACAAAGAAGGCGCCCAGCCCGGTACCTAACAAGGTTGAAGCCCCCATCTTCTGCAGCTTGGTCAGGCTCAAGCCCAGGCCGATGCCGAACATCAGGAACACCAGCCCGATCTGGGACAGCGTCTCGATCCGCTGTACATCGAGCACAAAGGAAAACGGCGGCGTGTGGGGGCCGATGACGATACCGGCCAGCAGGTAGCCCACGATCACCGATAGCCCAACCCGCTTGCACAGAGCACCGGCGAAGCTGGCAGCCAGCAGGACAATCGCCAGGTCTTGAATCAGATTGATACTGTCCATGGTCTCACTTTCGACACGATATCAGGTGTAACGACCGCAATCATCCACTGGTCCTGCAGAAACATGCGTGCGTCAGCCAACCCGTTTCACTTTGCCAGCTGCTTCAGGATTCGCTGCAGGTTGCGCAGTTCCTCGCCGTAGCCGGACCAATCCCCCTGCCGCTGCAGGTTGATCGCCTTTTCGTAGCTGGCCATGGCCTGACGGGCCAGCTCTGAGGTTGAGGCACCTTTTTGCACCCCATCGGGCTGGGGTGCTGCTGCAACGGCAGCAGGCAGTTGGCGGCCGCCGAAGACCCGCTGCAGGGCCAGTTCCAGGGTTTCCTCCATCACGACTTCGTCACCGAAGGCCACGATCACCCGGCGCAGTTCCGGCAGGCCGGCCTTGTCGGCAGCTGCCAGGAACAGCGGCTGGACGTACAACAGCGATTTCTCGATCGGGATCACCAGCATGCTGCCCCGGATTACCTGTGAGCCGCGCTGGCTCCAGAGGGTTAACTGCTGGGAGATGGCCGAATCCTGGTTGATCCGCGCATCAACCTGTTTGGGGCCGTAGATCAGTCGATCCCGGGGGAAGGTGTAGGCGATCAGTTTGCCGTAGTTGTCGCCGTCGCAGCGGGCGGTCATCCAGGCTGCCAGGTTGTCCCGCTTGGAGGGGGTGAACGGCAGCAGCAGGATGTACTCTTCCTTTTTCTCGCCCGGCAGCTTCATGATGGTGTAGTAGGGCTCCATCTGCTCTTCACCCAGGGTCGGGATGTCCCACAGGTTCTCCTTGTTGTAGAACACCTTGGGGTCGGTCATGTGGTAGGTGGCGAACATGGCGGCCTGTACCTGCATCAGTTGGTGCGGGTAGCGTATGTGTTCGCGCAGGTCCTTTGGCATGGCGGTCAGCGGCTTAAAGATGCTGGGGAAAATTTTAGCATACACCTTCAGCACCATGTCGTCCGGGTCGCTGATGTAGAAATCGACGGAGCCGTCATAGGCATCCACCACCGTCTTGACCGAGTTGCGCATGTAGTTAATGCCGCCCTTCAGCGGCCGGGAATAGGGCAGCCGGTGGGAGGAGGTGTAGGCGTCAATCATCCACTTGAGTTTGCCGTCCGCCGTCACCACCAGATAGGGATCGTTGTCAAAGCGCAAAAACGGCGCCACGGTGCGGATCCGCTGGGCTATGTTGCGGTAGTACAGGATGCGGCTCTCGGGGGTGATGTCCGATGAAAACAGCAGTTTTTCGGTCTTGAACTGCGCTGCGAAGAGCGCCTTCTTGAGCAGCGAATCCAGCTGCACCCCGCCCGCGCCGCCATAGGTGGTGTTGATGTTGCCGGTGGCGGTGGGGTAGCTGAACTCCGGCACCTTGGTCTTGACCACCACGTAGTCGTTGGACAGCTCGCCGTAGTAAATCTCCGGCCGGGTCACCTTGATGTCGGCCAGGCTGACCGCCGGGATATCCTTGACAAAGAACTCCGGCAGCCCCTCCTTACTGATCCGGCTGACCGGGCCAAAGGTGATGCCGTTGCCGTGGGTGAAGATCAGCCGTTCGTTGATCCAGTTCTTGCTGGGCAGGTCGGCGTAGGACAACTCACGGGGGGAGAGCATCACCTGGGTGTACTGGCCGTTCACCAGATAACGGTCGTTATCCACATCGAAAAACTTGTAGTAGGTGCGGATCTGCTGCAGCTGGCTGTAGGTTTTCAAGAGCGGCGCATGGTCCCACAGCCGGATGTTCTTGATGGTGGCGTCGTTGGCGGCGATACCGGCCGCCGTCAGCCGGCTGTCCACATCGAACGGCACGGTCTCGATCTTCTCCAGATCGTAGCCCAGTCGAGTGAAGCGGATGTTGTGTTCGATATAGGGTAGCTCCAGCGCCATCTCGTTGGGGGCCACCTTGAACTTCTGCAACAGGGCCGGATAGACCTTGACCCCCAGCCCGAACAGCAGAGCCAGCACCAACAGCGGTGCCAGGGCGACCCGCCAGATACCCTTCCAGATACCCCAGGCGCAGGCGGCCCCGGCCAGCGGGGTAAGCAGGGCCAGGATACGGTAGGTGGGGATGCGGGAATGAACGTCGCTGAAACCGGCGCCGCTCACTAGGCTGTTGCCGTGGTAGAGCAGTTTGATGCCATCCAGGTAGAGACCGGCCGCAAACACCAGTGAAAGGCACCACAACAGCAGCGCCAGATGACGGCGTACTGTCACATCAAGCTGTATCTTGCGCTCGGTAAGGATCAGACCGCCCCGCAGGTAGTAACTGGCCATCACGGTGATGGCGGTCAGCAGCACCACCAGGCCGCTGAACTCCTTGACCTGTTCCAGAAGCGGCATCCTGAACAGATAAAAACTCAGGTCTTTACCCAGGATCGGATCGTTGACCCCCACCGGGATGCTGTTGGTGAACAGCAGCAGCTGCTGCCACTGCACCGCGCCCCAGCGGGCAGCCAACAGTGCCAGCAGCAGACCGGCCACCAGGCTTAACGGGGCCACCAGCTGTGCCAGTCCGCTGCGTTGCAGTTGGTGGATGGTGCCGTCTTCAAACACCATGCTGCGTGGTGGGAAGCTGATCCGGTTGGCGTATTTGAGGTTGGCCATCACAAACAGAAACACCAGGCTGCCGGCCACGAGCGACGCCACCGCCTGGGTCTGCAGGGCGGTGGTGAAGACCTTGGCGTAGCCGGTTTCCACAAAAAAGAGCCAGTCGGTGTAGTAGCCGAGCAGGGTGGAGATCAGTCCGAACAACACCATGGCCAGGGCTGCGGTTGCAATCAAGCGGTGGTTACCCATCAGTTACTCCTTAACAGTGCGATCATCAGTTCCAGGGCGTGTGGCATGGCGTTTTGGTCGTGCAGGTAGTAGGCGGCCGCCGTGGGACGCTGGGTCCCCACGCAGATCGTAAATATGCGGCGGTCGCGCAGGCGAAAGACATCCTCATCGGTCTCGTCATCACCCACAAACAGGGCGTTGGGGCAGCCGCTGTGTTCCATCAGCCGCAGCAGGGCGTCGCCCTTGTGCGGGGCCTCCGGCGGCAGCAGGTTTTCCACAAACTTGCCGCCCACTCGGCGCGGGGTCGGTGTCAGCCGGTCAATGGCCGCCAACAGTTGGGCGTGAACCTCCTCGCGTTGCAGGGCGTGGCGGTAATGCAGCGACAGCGAGCTGCTTTTCTGTTCAACGTACAGCGCGCCCCAGCTTTCGGGACTCATCTGGTGCTGCAGTTGCTGCTGCCAGTGCAGGATCAGCTCCGCCAGCGAACTGGCCTGGTCATCGCTGCCCGGCAGCCCCTCATTGCCGTGGTTGCCCACCAGATACTGGGGTTGAAAGCCAAGCCGGGGCAGGGCATCGCTACAGGAACGGCCGGTGATAACCGCTGTAACCGCCAACTGGGCCAGCTTTCGCAGGCCGTCGCGCACCTCGCTTGGCGTCCTGGCCGCCGTCGGGTCGTCCACGATCGGCGCCAGCGTGCCGTCCAGATCGAAGGCAAACAGGGTGGACGGGGTGATAAAGTTTCGTAGTGCCTGTTGACCTGCAGGGCTCAACAACTCGGTCATAGTTCCCGTCCGATCCGGGCCGACAGCTTCTCCCGCTGCCGCACCCGTGCCGCATCCAGCAGCATCCTGCCGGCCCAGCGGTAGACGTTGAAATCCTGCACCAGTGACCGCATGCTGCGCATCCGTTCCCGTTGTTCATACTCCGGCATGGTCAGGCCCTGGTAGAGCGCCTGGGCGGTCTGTTCAACATGGTAAGGGTTGACGATCAGCGCCTCGTGCAGCTCGTTGGCGGCGCCGGTGAACTGGCTCAAGACCAGTGCGCCCTGCTCGTCGTCCCGTGCGGCCACGAACTCCTTGGCCACCAGGTTCATGCCGTCGTGCAGGCTGGTGACCATGCAGACGTTGCTGGCCCGGTAGTAGCGGGTGACCTGGTCGGCTTCATGGTGTTCGGCCTTGAGGATGATGGCCCGTTCAAAGCGCTGGTTGATCCGTTCGGTCAGGGCATACACCCGCTGCTCGAAGGCGTGGTACTCTTCCAGGGCCGAACGGCTGGGGGCGGCGATCTGCACAAAGCTGAAGCGGCCCACCAGCTCGGGGTGCAGTTCCAGCATCCGCTCCACCGCGCTGAACCGCTCCAGGATCCCCTTGGTGTAGTCCATCCGGTCCACACCGATTCCCAGCAGATGTCCCTGCGGCAGTCCCAGCTCTGCCAGTATCTCGGCCCGCGTCTCGTCCACCGGCGGCAGGCTGCCCTGCCAGTCCGGCGGCCACTGGATCGAGATCGGATAATCTTCCACCATGGTCAGCTGGCCACGGTGGAAGATGGTGGATGATTCATGCTCGATACGGGTCTCCAGATAGCGGTCCACCGTCTCCAGGAAGTTTTTGCAGTGGAACGGCGTATGGAAGCCGAGGATGGTGCTGCCCAGCATCCCCTTCAGCAGCTCCTCCCGCCAGGGACAGATGCCGAACGACTCAGGGTTGGGCCAGGGGATATGCCAGAAGGTGATAATGGTGGCCTTGGGTAGCCGTTTGCGGATCAGGGCCGGCAGCAGGGCGAAGTGGTAATCCTGCACCAGTACCACCGGGTCGTCGCTGCGGGCCTCTGTCACCACCGCATCGGCAAAGCGCTGATTGATGGCCTGATACCAGGCCCAGTCGCTGCTGCGGAAGATTGGCCGCACATGGGCGTTATGGCAGAGTGGCCAAAGCCCCTCGTTGGCAAAGCCGTAGTAGTAGCCCTGCTCCTCTTCGGCGGTCAGCCAGATGCGGCGCAGGTTGTACTCCGGCTTCTTAGGCGGCACGCCGACACGATCATGCGAGTCCACAGTCTCACGGTCGGCCGAGCCGCTGCCGTGGGCGATCCAGGTGCCGGAGCAGGCCCGCATCACCGGTTCCACCGCCGTCACCAGACCGCTGGCCGGACGGTGCACCACGATACCCTGCTCGGTCTTGACATGGATGTACGGTTCACGGTTGGAGACCACCAGCACCTGATCGCCGGTCAGTTGCTTGTTGAGCAGCGAACGCAGGGCAGCCGGATTCCAGCTGACGGTCATGTCGTCGGCATGGCGGCGTTCGGCCTCCAGGTTGCGCAGCAGGCTGCGCATCTCTCCCACCAGCGGTTGCAGTTCCGCCCCGGCCGGTTGGCTGAAGGGACGCAGAATCCCCTCGCCGCGCATCATGGCTCGCACCCCCTCCAGCCAGCCTCGCCAGCTTAAGTGGGCCACCAGCACGGTGATCAGCGAGATCACCACCCCCAGTACCACGAACAGCAGCAGCAGGTATTTGCGGGTGTCGGCGCTGCGGCGTTCTATGTAGCTCATGTCATGCACCAATACCAGGGTGCCGATCTCGGTGCCATCCTGCTCCAGCGGGGCGTTGAAGACATGCACCGGCCCATGGGGCAGGTTGATCAGGTGTAGCTGTTCCTGCTGGTCTGGCTCATAGCTGACACAGGTGATATCGTTGGGAAAGGCCTGGGTGCGATAGAGCAGTTTGCGCTGGTCATTGCAGACCCCCACCGCCAGCAGGCGCTCGTCTTTGGTGGCTCGCTGCAGCAGCGCATTGATGCGTGTCCGTTCATTGCGCTGCAGTAGTTCTGCCAGCGGTTCCTGCAGGGTGCTGCTGATCAGGCGGGAACGCATGTTCAGGTCGCGGGCGAACCAGCGCAGGGTCAGGTCATCGAATAGCGGCACCACGGCGTAGGCCAACAGCGCCAGGGCCGCCACCAGTGGAATTACAAAGCGTAGCGACAGGTGCAGCGATCTGAGCGAGAACAGGGTTTTCATGCAGTATCAAACCTCCCCTCGAACGTGGTTGTATTCGGCTGGAGACAGGTGTTGGGGGTGATCCTCATGCGGCCATCTCCTTATCGATGATCAGGTTCTGTTCCGGTCGTCGGTTCGTGTTTGTCCGGTGTGCGCGGCTTAGGAGTAAACGGCGTTTGCCGGGCCTTAAGGGTGACCTGCCGCAGTTCGCTGATAGGCATGCCGGTGGGCGCCTCCAGCGAGGCACTTTTCTGGGCGCCCAGGATCTGACTGGGGTAAATGCTGCGATACCCGGCGATCAGGAAGCTGACCATGCAGGCCAGGGCCGCATAGGGGGCCATCTCTGAGCCGAACAGTTCGATGGCCATGACCGAGGCGGCTATCGGGGTGTTGGCGGCGCCGGCCAGCAGTGCCGTCAAGCCGATGGCCGAATAGGCCGCCAGGTACTCAGGGCTGAACAGTTGGGCAAACAGGTTGCCGGCAGCGGTGCCGACAAAGAAGATCGGCGTGACCACTCCGCCGCTGCCGCCACTGCCGAGTGTGATCGAGGTGGCGACACTCTTCCAGAGCACGGCGCCGGCTGGCAGGGCCTGGCCCTGCAGCCCCTGATGCATGGTTTCCAGCCCGAGGCCGAGGTAGGTCTGCGATCCAAAATGCCCGATCACTACCAGCAGCAGGCCACCCAATAACGCCTTTAGCGACCAGTGCCAGCCGAGTTTAGCGAAGCAGCGTTCACCCAGTTTCATGACTTCAATCAGCAGCAGCGCCGCAAGTCCGCACCAGACACCCAGCATGATGATCTCGATCATGCTCCAGCCGCTGAAGGTCGGCATCGGCGGCAGCAGGTCATGGGGGAAACTGGCCCCCAGACGCAGGGCCACATGGTAGCCCACCACCCCGGCGACAAAGCAGGGGAACAGCACATCGTAGAACATCTGGCCCAGCACCAGCACCTCAACCCCGAAGATGGCGCCGGCCACCGGCGTGCCGAACACCGTGGCAAAACCTGCGCTGATGCCGCAGATCACCAGCTTGCGGCGATCGACATCGTTGACCCGCAGCAGGTCGGCACAGGCCGATGCCAAACCGGCGCCGATCTGGGCTGCCGGACCCTCCTTGCCGGCAGAGCCGCCACCGGCAAGGGTGATGACGGTTGCCACCAGTTTGACCGGTATCACCGCCACCGGAATCTTGCCCATCCGCTTGTGTACCGCCTCGATCACCTTTTCGGTGCCGTGTCCGGCCGCCTCGGGGGCCAGCCAGCGCACCAGGGCACTGCTGGCAAGAATCACCAACGGCAGTAACAGGTACTGCTGGGGAACCAGCTGAGCCGTGCCGGAGGCCCAATTGAGTGTACGCAGGAACACCGTGGTGCCGCAGCCCACCAGGATGCCGACCAGTGTCGCATAGCACGACCACTTGATAACGCTGATAAACAGGGTGGCCTGTTCAGTAAAATGTTCCTTCATGCAGCTTTCTCCAGTGTTGCATGGCGTCGGGATCGTACAACCCGCGACTACGCCGTCAGCGTCTCATGATGCGCAGCGTGGCTTCCGTCTGGCGGTCGGTGCTGCGTTTGTATTGGGTGCTGATGGAGGATTCCGGCACTCCCAGCTTGGTTATCAGGTGGCGCCGGACCACGGACGCCAGCTGTCGGTCATTGCGTCCGCTGGCCTCCAGTTGCAGGCGGTAGCCGGTCACGCCACCCGGTAATTGCGCAATCAGGCTCAAGGCCTGCTGGCTCTCCTGGTTGAGCTTGCCGTCGTCGTCAAGCAGCAGCGTCGGCAGCAGGGGCGCAGTCCTGAACGAGACAATCAGCGGCAGCTGCAGGGCCTTTTCAAGCTGGCGGGTTAAGAGTAACAGTTCATCCTCGTTGACCGGCCAATCACGGCGCACCACTGCCGAAAGCCCCAGGGGTTGTGCCTGGGTGGCGAAGCTGAGCCGCACGTTTCTGACCGGAAACGGGGTCAGCAGGGCGGCCAGTTCCCGCTCGGCGTTGTGTACCAGTCGCACCACCTTGTTGTGTATCTCGGTGGGTGTCTCTTCCCTTGGTTTGTTGCTTTCGATCTGCTCGGGCAACCGTTCCGAGGCCACCAGCACCTGCTCCAGATACAGGTTGACCGGCGGTTTGAAATCGGCCTGCAACTCCTGCTCAATCTTTTGTTCAAGCGGCTTAGCAATTCTTCTGACCGTGTTGACGGTTGCCCGGATCTGTACCCCGTCCTTGCGGGACTGGTAGGTGTAGCCGGTCATACGCGATGATTGTTGCTGATTAAGGTGTTTCTTCAATACCCGTTCGATCCGTTTGCTGGTGTTCATCTTGCGTAGATCCACCACCAGCGTGTAGACCAGCGGGATCGAGATCAAAAGCATCAGGCCGCCGATTACCAGCAGCCGGGTGCGTTGCGAGTACTGGATGGTCTCCACATGGCTGGTGCGGAAACCCATGATGAAGAATACCAGGTCCGAGGTGAGCACGATGGCCACAAAGTTGGTGAAAAACAACAGAAAACCGCCCATGCCCAGCATCAGCTGGCCGGTGCCCAGGCCGTAGCCGGCCACGCTCAGGGGGGGAATAACCGCCGTGGCCACCGCCACGCCGGTGGCGGTGATCAGGTAGTTGCGCTTGGTGCAGAGGGCCACGGCTCCCACAATGCCGGACAGTACCGCAATAAACAGATCATAGATGTTGGGCCGTACCCGGGCCAGGATCTCGCTGGTGGGCTCCTTGAGGGGCGACAGCAGGGTAAAGAAGGCGGTTACCAGGATGGTCAGGCCGACGCTGATGGCGATGGTACGGAAGGCGCGCCGGGCCAGGGCCAGATCGCCGATGGTCAGTGCCAGGCCGGAGGAGATGATCGGCCCCATCAGGGGCGAGATCAGCATGGCGCCGATCACCACGGCCACGCTGTTGGTTAGAAGCCCCAACAGGGCGATCAGACCGGACATCAGCAGCATCAGATAGTAGACCCAGGAACGTTCAACCCCTGAGGCCACCTCTTTGATGATGGCCTGATGGTTGACCATCTCGGTCTTAAGGGCCAGAAAGTCTTTCAGTTTTTTGGTGTAGTAGCGGATTTGCGCGCTGGTCATAATGGGGTAGCTCCGGTGGTTGTTGCAGACGTCTCGCGCTGCCGGGCGCAGGCTGTTGTCTGTCGTGCAAGAGCAGGCGTCGCAATATGGGATAATTGCATGTTTGTACCTTTTCAGGAAAACGTTTTCGTTCAGCGAGCGTAATCCGGCGCACTAGTCCTTCAGGAGCATCTCAATGCCGCGCAGCGAGAGCTCGATGCCTTCCGGGTGATTGTGCAGGTCATGCCCCAGTTCGTGAACTACCCGCTGGATCAGGTAGCAGCGCAGCATGATCGCAAGGTGTGCCTTGTTTTCTGGCAGCAGTGGCGAGTTTTTCATGGTGTGCAGGTACGCCTTTAAATAGGTGTCGCTCACATAGACGTACCAGGCGTCAAGCCATGGTTCAAGCAGTGCACGGTCTTCCGGGTGGCTGGCGTTATGGTGGGTCAGGATGGTTGTGGCGGCGTAATGAAACGAGTGAATCATGCCGGCCACGTCCCGCAGGGGAGAGCGCTTCAGGCGCCGCTCATTGAGTGAATGGGACGGTTCGCCTTCAAAATCAATGAACACGAAGTCTTTGCCGGTGAACAGCGCCTGTCCCAGGTGCAGGTCGCCGTGGATGCGGCACTTCATGGCAGAGATCCGCCGGCCGGTGATCTTCTGGAGGATGCTGATCAGCTCTTTTTCCGCAGCCAGTACCCGGGTGGCTTGTTCCTGAACCTGCTCCGGCAGTGTTGCCAGCTGTGCGGTCAATTTTTGGAAGTTCTTGCGCACCAGCCCGCGCATCGACTGAAAGAGTGAACGTTGGTACAGGGTGGAGAACTCTTCCCGGGTCCAGGGGCTGTTTGCCGTGCCGGACGCCAGGGCCCGATGCATCTCGGCGGTACGGCGACCCAGCAGCAGGGCCATCTCAAGGTGCAGGCCGCGCACAAGATCACGGAACTGGTCAGGGATGCCGCTCTCCACAACCTCGAGCAGGCTTGGCAGTTGAGTCGGCAGCTTTGGCAGGTCATGTCGGTGCGACAGCAGGTGTTCAACAAACTGGGACAGACTGGTCAGGGTGTTGCGCCAGGCGTCGCCGTGACACTCGATATAGGTCTGTAGCACGCCCAGGTCATAGGTCTTGCCAGCAGCGGTGTGGTACTCGATCTTGCCGGCATAGACCGGCACATGCTGGAAGCGGTTCTTGCCGGCCAGAAACTTGAGAATTTCCGGCTCCGGATTGATCCCTTCATCAAGCTTGCGGTACATCTTGAACAGCAACTGGTCACCATACAGGATACTGGTGTTGTTCTGTTGTACCGCTACGACCCGGCTGGGGAACAGGTCTGCCCTGGGCGGCGAGGTTCTGGTTACCCCGCTGCCCTGCAATCCGAGCAGCAGTGAGCCGCCCGTGCCCTGCAGTTTCGTGCGGTCGCTGATCAACCCGAACAGGATGGTTCTGAACTCTTCGAAGTAAATCGCATCGCACAGTACCCCCTCCACCTCGCCAAGGCTGAGCGTGGTGATGATCGAGAGTGGATGTCGGTCAGCCACGGCCTGAATCTGATCAGTGGAGAGCCAGTTCATCGGGATCAGATAGGTCTCGGCATCGCCCTCCGTGTAGTCCACCTGCAGGAATGTCAGCAAAAACAGGTGTTCGTCCTGACGGATCTGGAAACTGTCGAGTACCTTGATCCGTCTGGTGGTGCGGCCTTTACCGAAAAACCAGAAGACACGTTGCAGGTAGTGGGGCATGACTTCGCCACACAGACGTTCCCCGTTTTTGCCCTTTACCACGTCCCACCAGGGCTGGCCCTCGCGCAACTTGAGCTGCAGGCATTCGTCACTGCAGGTCTCGGAGTATGCCTCGGTACTGCGCAGTGCAAACCAGAAATAGTCGTATTGGCCAAGGGTGAAGTGGTAACGGGCCTCCTGAATCATCGGGAAACGATTGCGACTGAAGACCTCTTCGGGAATCAGTCCGGCATACCGGGAAAGATCAACCGATGCTGTCTGGGCAAAGCGAGAGAGGTTGATCACCACCAGCAGCGTCTCTTCTCCATGACTGCGGATGAAGGTTAGCACCTTGGGATTGTCAGAGGGAACCATCTCCAACGCTCCGCAGCCAAAGGCCTTGAATCGTTTGCGCATGGCGATGGTGCGCCGCATCCACCAGAGCAGGGAGGAGGGGTTGCGCTCCTGATTTTCTACGTTGACCGATTCATAGTGATAATCCGCCTCGATGATTACCGGCAGGAACAGCTTGTGGGCGCTGGCCTGGGAGAAGCCGGCGTTACGGTCAGGGTTCCACTGCATCGGGGTGCGCACGCCGTTGCGATCCCCCAGGAAGTAGTTGTCGCCCATGCCGATCTCGTCACCGTAATAGATGATCGGCGTGCCGGGCATGGAAAACAGCAGCATGTTCATCAGTTCAATCTTGCGGCGATTGTTACCCATCAGCGGCGCCAGGCGGCGGCGGATACCGAGGTTGATCCGTGCCCGCGGGTCGGAGGCGTAGACCCGGTACATGTAGTCCCGCTCCTCGTCGGTGACCATCTCCAGGGTCAGTTCATCGTGGTTACGCAGAAAGATTGCCCACTGACAGCCTTCAGGGATGGCCGGGGTCTGGTCCAGGATATCGACGATCGGGAAACGGTCCTCCATCTCGATGGCCATGAACATACGGGGCATCAGGGGGAAGTGGAAGGCCATGTTGCTCTCGTCGCCGTCGCCGAAGTAGGCGGCGGCATCTTCAGGCCACTGATTGGCCTCGGAGAGCAGCATCCGGTTTTTGTAGGAACGATCCAGGTGGGCCCGCAGTTTTTTGAGAAACTCATGGGTTTCCGGCAGGTTTTCGCAGTTGGTGCCCTCCCGTTCGAACAGGTAGGGCACTGCGTCCAGACGGACGCCGTCAACCCCCATCCGCATCCAGAAGTCGATTACCTTGAGCATCTCCTGTTGCACCTTGGGGTTGTCAAAGTTGAGATCGGGCTGGTGGCTGTAGAAGCGGTGCCAGTAGTAGGCCTTGGCAACCGGGTCCCAGGTCCAGTTTGATGCCTCGAAATCCTGAAAGATGATCCGCGTTTCTTGGTACTTCTCGGGGCTGTCGCTCCAGACATAGTAATCACGGTGCGATGACCCCGGCTTGGCCAGGCGGGCACGCTGGAACCAGGGGTGCTGGTCCGAGGTGTGGTTCAGCACCAGCTCGGTGATGACTCGCAGCCCCCGGTTGTGGGCCTCCCGCAGAAACTGTTTGAACTCGCGCAAGGTGTTGTAGCTGGGGTTGACGTTGTAGTAATCGGCGATGTCGTAGCCGTCATCCCGCAGCGGAGACGGGTAGAACGGCAGTATCCAGAGTGCCGTGATGCCAAGTTGCTGCAGGTAGTCCAGTTTGCCCATCAAGCCCCGGAAGTCGCCAATGCCGTCGGCATTGGAATCGGCAAAGGCCTTGATATGTGCCTGATACATGATGGCATCCCGGTACCAGAACGGGTTGTCTTCAAGCAGTGAATCTTTATGGCGCATAGTTATGGTGCTCCTCGTTGGATTCTGCCGTAGCGTCCCAGCTGCTGCCGAAGCGTCTCGATCAGGTCCGGCGGGATCATCTCCCAGGTAAAACGCCACTCCCAGTTGCCCGAGGGGGTGCCGGGGATGTTCATGCGGGCCCCGCTATCCAGCCGCAGCAGGTCCTGTAACGGGATGATTGCCATGTCAGCCACCGACATCAGGGCAGCTCGTAGCAGGTCGCCGACACCATCCTCGCCGGAGGTACCCAGGTAGCGGTGCATCTCTTCGCGTTCGTGCGCTGTCCGGGCAGTATACCACCCCTTTGTGGTGTCATTGTCATGGGTACCGGTGTAGACCACCCCGTGTTTTTCGTGGTTGTGGGGCAGGTCCCGGTCGTCGATGTCGGCATCAAAGGCGAACTGCAGGATCTTCATGCCCGGAAACCGGTAGCGGTCACGCAGCGCCAGCACGGCGGGGGTGATCACCCCCAGGTCCTCGGCAATGATCGGCAGCTCCCCCAGGGCAGCCTGCAGGGCATCGAACAACCGCTCGCCGGGGCCGGTCACCCAGGCACCGTCCACCGCCGTGGTGGCCGTGGCCGGGATCTGCCAGGCCGCTTCGAAGCCCCGGAAGTGATCCACCCGCACCAGGTCAAACAGTTCAAGCAGGAGCCTGCAGCGTTCGATCCACCACTGATAGCCCTGCTGTTCCAGCAGGTCCCAGTCGTAGAGCGGATTGCCCCACAGCTGGCCGGTGGCGCTGAAGTAGTCGGGCGGCACCCCGGCCACAACGGACGGATTACCGTCGCTATCCAGCAGAAACAGTTCCCGGCGGCTCCAGACATCGGCAGAATCGTAGGCCACAAAGATCGGGATATCGCCGATAAGGGCGATGCCGCGCTGGTTGGCATACTGACGCAGGGCGTGCCACTGCCTGAAGGCCTGCCACTGCAGGTAGCGCTGCAGGTCTATCTCCGCTGCCAGTTCGCACGTGCAACGCTCTCGTGTGGCCGCTGTCGGGTGGGCCAGTTCGGCCGGCCAGCGGTTCCAGGGGGCGCCCTGCTGGCGCTGCTTGATGGCCATGAACAGGGCGTAGTCATCGAGCCAGTCGTGTGTGTGGCAGAACTGCTCGAATTCGTCCCGGCGTTGGGAGGCGGGTTGGGAGAGAAACCTTGTGGCGGCCTGTTGCAGCAGCTGTAGTTTGTCGGGAATGACCTGTCCGAAATCGACCCGTTGGCTGGGGTAGCCGTCGGTGGTGCTTGATGACAGATCCCCTTCGGCCACCAGCTGTTCCAGATCGATCAAGAGCGGGTTACAGGCAAAGGCGCTTAAGGCTGAGTAGGGCGAGTTGCCGTAGCCTGCTGGCGACAGCGGCAGCACCTGCCAGTAGCTCATCCCCATGGCCTGCAGCAGATCCACGAAGCGCCGCGCATCGTCACCCAGGCTACCGATACCGCCGGGGCCGGGCAGGGAGGTGGGGTGCATCAATATGCCGCAGCCGCGTTTATTCTGCATACAGTCCTTTTACGCCTCACGCTGCAGGAAGAGGGTCTGGGTCGGATAGGCAAACTCGATACCCTGCTGCGCGAAGCTGCTGAAGATTGCCAGGTTGATCTGCTCCTGCACACCCATGTAGAGCGCATAGTCCGGGTCGGTTACAAAATAGACCACTTCAAAGTTCAGCGCTGAATCGCCAAAGGCCTGAAAATGTACCCGGTCAAGTCGTGCGTGCTCCTGACGGTCAATGATGTCGCTGACAATTTTTTTGGCAGCGCTAAGCTTTTCGAGCGGCGTCTGATAGGTGACGCCGAGGTTAAAGGCGATACGCCGCTCGGTCATCCGTTTGTAGTTGCGGACACGGCTCTTGAGGAGGTCGTTGTTGGCGATGATCAGCTGTTCGCCGCTCAGGCAACGGATTCTGGTGCTTTTCAGTCCAATATGCTCAATGGTACCAGAAAACGTATCAACCACAACAAAGTCACCGATCACAAACGGCTTGTCCAGGACGATCGACAGCGACGCAAACAGATCGCCCAGGATGTTTTGTACTGCCAGTGCGACGGCAATGCCGCCGATACCGAGACCGGCAACCAGGCCGGTCACGTTGACCCCCAGGTTGTCCAGCATCAGCAACAGGACAATCGTCCAGAGCGCGATCCTGGCCAGAAAACCGAGAAAGGTGAGGGTGGTGGCGCTGGATTTGTCCTGATCCATCCGTTTCTGCATGCTGCGTTCAAGCCAGAACGTGATGCCGGCGCTTACCCAGAAACCGCCCTGCAACAGGAGCGTCAGCACGAGCAGTTTCAGTCCGTGGCCTGTCAGGGTCGGCTTGAGCGTGAGGATGGTGGTCGCAAGGTAGGTGGAGGTCGCGAAGAGGATAAAGGTCTTGGTGTTTTTCAGCACCGCCACCAGCAGGTCGTCAAATTCGTGGGCAGTAATCGCAGCCAGTCTGGAGAGCCTGCTGATCAGCACCCGTTTCACACTGCTCAGCAGCAGGAAGGCGCCAACCAGTATGCCGATGGCGATCAACCAGTCCTGTACGGTATTGCCGAGATAGATGCCTTCCAAAAATGCCATCTGCACTCCTTTCCCTTGTCTGGGTGCCGTATCTGTCGCTGCTTATAAACAGCAGCCGGTCGTGTACTCGACGGTGTCATGGTTCAGCTGTGCAGCGGTTGCGGGGTGAGATGCTCTGCATTGAGCAGTCGTGCCATTAACCTCATTCCCTGCTCGACACAGAGGAGTTGTTCGTCTGTTAGCTCGCCTAACCCTTTCAGCAGCATGTCCTGAGCAACCTCAGGCGCCCCGGTGACGATCTCCCACGCCTGTGGTGTGAGCTGCAGTTCCACCACCCTGCGATCGTGTTTTGCTGCGCTTCGCTGAATCAGCTGTTTGGCTTCAAGCCGGTCGAGAATGCCCACCACGGTCGGAGGCCGCAGGTGCATCGTGCGGGCCAGATCGGACACCCGCATCGGCGAGGTAGTGGCCAGAATCTTGAGTACCCATAGCTGGTGCGCGGTCAGGCCTGTTGTACGTTCAGCCACCTTCGAATATTCGTTGATGGCCTGAAAAACCCGCCGCAGGTTGTCGAAAATTTCCATGGTGGTTGCTGATTCTTTTTGCATGGCTGCCCCAGAACAGTCTTGACACATATTGTTAGCATCGCTAACATTCAGCATTGCAAATGTTTGGCGGAACGTCAAGTCTTGTCTGCGTCGCTGGCACCTGCTGCAGACCGTGTGGATTGTTCTTTTTCCAGCCACATAGACGTGTGTGGCCTCTAAGGATCTTGTTGTGTATAGCTACCCAAACCACCCGTTGTCGCCGCACAACCACCGACCCCGAATACTGCGGAGAGTGCTGGCTGTTGCCGTGCTGGCCGGCCTGGTGCTGCTGCTCCTGATGCTGTGGCGCAGCAATCGGCCTGCAGGTTCGTCTGCGGCCCGGCCTGCCGAACATCCTGTCAAGACCATCAGCGCTACGGTCAAACCGGGCGAGACCGCCTCATCCCTCTTCGGCTCACTGCTTGATCAGCAACAACTCCACGTACTCACGGCACAGTGTCGTAAGCTGTTCCCGCTCAGGCAGCTGGCGGTTGGTCAGCCCTATCAGCTGACCGTGAACAATGGCGCCTTTGAACGGTTTGCCTATGATATCAACTCCGACGAACAGCTGATCATCGCCCGCACCGCTGACGGTTTTTCTGTTACCCGCTCGCCGATCGCCTATACGGTGGAGCCGGTGGTGCTGCAGGGGACGATTGATTCAAGCCTGTTTCAGGCAGTGGTGGATGCCGGTGGCAGCGACGGGATGGCGGTGCAACTTGCGGATATCTTTGCCTGGGACATTGATTTTTTCCATGACGTCCAGGTCGGTGACAGCTTCAAGGCGGTGGTTGAAAAGCGGTATCGCGATGGCGCCCCGGCCGGTGATGGCCGCATACTGGCTGCCCATTTTACCGTGCAGGATCAGACCAACACGGCCTTCTACTTCAAGGACGGCACACGGACGCCGGGCTACTACGACCAGCAGGGACGCAGCCTGCGCAAGGCCTTTCTCAAGGCTCCGCTCTCGTTCAGCCGTATCTCTTCCGGCTTCACCATGCGCCGTCGCCATCCGATCACCAAGCGGGTCAAGCCCCATCCGGCCATTGATTATGCGGCGCCCACCGGAACGCCGATTCATACCGTTGGCAATGGCACCGTGCTGGTGGCTGCCAGCAACCGCTCCAATGGTAAGTATGTCAAGATCAGGCATCCCAACGGCTGGATGACGATGTACAACCACCTGAGCCGTTTTGGCAAAGGGATCAGAAAAGGGGCTACGGTGCAGCAAGGCCAGCGGATTGGCTACGTCGGCAGCACCGGCCTGTCAACCGGTCCCCACCTCGATTTTCGCATGTACCGGGGTGGCGTGGCGGTGAACCCGCTCACGATCAAATCGCCGCCGGCGCGACCGGTGTCAAAGGCGCAGCTGGCGGCCTTTAAGGCCATGGTCGCCGAGCGGACCGCCCTGCTGGAGAAGGGGGATGTCCTGAAGCGTGCCTCCCTGAAACTCCCCTCTGCCCGTCCGGTGCACGTTCGGATGTAACATTCCGCTGGCGTTGGTGCCGAACAGGAGCGGATCAAGCGTGTTATGCGCTGCGATCTTCCGTCATTGCGTCATCACTACCGCCATCAGCTGCAGCGCCGGAAGGTTTTTCGGGTTGATCGTCCAGCTTGCACCAGTTTCCAGCCCCCCCCAATTCATCCCGTACACTCTTTTCCCACAGCGGTTCTCCGCTGAAATAGGCCGCCCGCCCCAGCATATGGGCCGCCACCGGCGCCGTCAGCAGGGTGAAGGCGATGATGGCCAGCACCTTGCCGGTAACCGCCGTGGTGCCGAAGAAGATCGCCACAGCGGTCAGGATGAAACTGGCCCCCAGGGTGGATGCCTTGGATGCGGCTGACAGCCGCATGTAGATGTCCGGCATCCGCACCACGCCGATGGCCGCCACCAGGGCAAAACAGGTGCCGCCCAGCAGCAACAGGGCGATCAGGGTGTCACGCATTACTGCTCCTTTTGTGCAGGTAGTAGGCAAAGGCAACGGTGCCGAGGAAGGTGATCAGGGCCAGCACAACGGCGGCATCCAAGTAGGAAGGCTCATTGCTGGCAATGGAGTAGACCGCTGAAATGGCGATGATGAAGGTGGCCATCAGGTCCAGGGCCACCACCCGATCCGGCAGGCTGGGGCCGCGCACCACCCGGATAAAGGTGGTCAGCAGGCCCAGCCCCAACAGGGGCAGGATGATCCAGGTGATGTAGGTTGCCAGGGTCATTGGACGATCTCCCGTATCCGCAGTTCGAATCCCTGCTTGATCTCCTCCACCAGTTTGGCAGGGTCGTCGATGTACATGGCATGCACATACAGCATGCGCCGGTCTTCGCTGACGTGCAGGCTCAAGGTGCCGGGGGTCAGGGTAATGCAGGTGGCCAGCAGGGTGATCTGCAGGTCGGTCTCCAGATCAAGGGGCACCGCCACAATACCCGGCACCATGTAGTCATGGGGGGTCAGCACGTCATAGGCCACCCGCAGGTTAGCCACCACCATCTCCTTGATGAAGTAGGGGATGAAACTGGCGATGGCCAGCAGTCGGCGGTGGTAGGCCGCCGTCTGGCGGTCCCGCCGGCCGATCCAGATCACACAAAAGCCGAACAGGAAGCCGGTGACAAAGCCACCGGCATCAAACGAGTCGGTCAGGGCCATCCAGGCCAGCGCCAGCAGGATATTGGCCAGAAAGGCGGTCACGGCACTACCCCCAGTACGGCGCTGATGTAGGCAGTCGGGTTCAGTAACTGTTGGGCTGCCACGTGACAGAGCTTGAAGAGCGGCTCCGGCAGCAGTCCCAGCACCAGGCTGACCAGAGCCAGCAGCAGGGTGGGGGCCAGCAGCTGCTGACGGCGGCGTGGCGGCAGATACTGCAGCTTGGCTGCATCGTCAGATGCCGGCTTCCAGTAGATCTGGATCCAGGCATTGCTCAGGTAGTACAGGGTTAAGACACTGACCCCCAGGGCGGCGGCTACCACTAGATACTGTCCGCTTTGCAGGCCGGCCTGTACCAGGGCCAGTTTGCCCCAGAAGCCGGACAAGGGCGGGATACCGGCCACCGACAGGGCCGGCACCAGGAACAGGGCGGCCAACAGCGGGTAGCGGCGATACAGTCCGCCCAGTTCTGCCAGCTGACTGGTGCCGGTCAGGCGGGCCACCACGCCGGTGGTCAGGAACAGGGCCGATTTGGCTGCCATGATATGCAGCATGAAAAAGATGCTGCCGGCTAGGGCCAGTGTGGTGAAAAGCCCCAGGCCCATCAGCAGGTAGCCGATCTGGCTGACCACGCAGAAGGCCAGCATCCGCCGCAGTTCCGGCTGGGCCACCGCCCCCAGGGCGCCGAATAGCATGGTCAGGCCGGCGGCGGCCAGGATCAGCGGTTGTCCTGCCAGGGCCTCCTGGGGAAAGATCAGGGTAAAGACCCGGATCAGCACGTAGATGCCCACCTTGGAGAGCAGGGCCGAGAAGATGGTGACCACCGCGATCGGCGGCGTGTGGTAGGAAGCCGGCAGCCAGAAGTAAAACGGAAACACCGCCGCCTTGATGCTGAAGGCGCAGAACAGCAGGGCCGCAATCACCGGAATGGTGCCGGTATGGGCCATGGCCTGCATCCGCAGCGCCAGGTGGGCCATGTTCAGGGTACCGGTCACGCCGTACAACAGGCCGATACCGGCCAACAGCAGGGCCGAGGCGATCAGGTTGAGGGCCACATACTTGATGGCGCCCTCCATCTGCTCCCGCTTTCCTCCCAGGGCCAGCAACACAAAGGAGGCGATCAGCATCACCTCGAACCAGACGTACAGGTTGAACAGGTCGCCGGTCAGAAAGGAACCGCAGATCCCCAACAGCAACACCTGCAGCAGGGGGTGGTAGCCCAGGCTTTCCTGGTGGGTATCGGTATCGGCCAGGGAGTAGATCGTCACGCACAGGCCCATCAGGCCGGTGGCGGTGATCAGCAGCGCGCTCAAGGTGTCCGCCACCAGGGTGATGCCGAAGGGGGCCGGCCAGTTGCCGGCCTGGGCGCTGATCACCCCCTGCTGCTGCACCGCAGACAGCAGCAGCAGGCCAACCATGAACAGCGTTGCACTGCTGCCCACCCCCAACAGCCGTTGCAGCTTGCGCCGGTTCCAGGCCAAAAGGCCTAGAATGGCGGTGCCCAGGGGGATCAGCAGCGGCAGAAAGAGCAGATTGTTCATTCCTCTTCCCCCTGTCTTTCCTGACCCGTGCCCCTTGACCCTTGACCCAGCTGTTCTTGCACCTGATTCTCAGTCACCATCACATCCTGATCATCGCTGCCCACGGTCTGGTAGACCCGCTTGATCAGCACCAGCGCAAAGGCCTGCACCCCGAAACCGATCACGATGGCGGTCAGGATCAGGGCCTGGGGCACCGGATCGGCCACCGGTAGGTTCGAGAGAACACCATCCAGCGGGATGTGGGGCGGTCGGCCCCGGGTCAGACGACCCACGGTAAAGATCAGCAGGTTGGCGGCATTACCCAACAGTGCCAGACCGAAGATCATCTTGACGATGCTGCGTCTGACCATCAGGTACATGCCTGCGGCGTACAGGCCGCCGATCACCACTGCCAATACCGGTTCCATCTGCTACTCCTCCATCAGGGTGAAGATGATCAACAGTGACATGCCGGCCACCAGCAGATAGACCCCCAGGTCGAACAAGAGCGGCGTGCCGGCATGGCCGATTACCGGGGCTGGCACACTGCTCCAGAGGGCGGTCAGAAACGGCAGTCCCCCCAGCATCGGCAACAGGCCACTGACCAGGGCCACCAAAAGTCCGCTTGCCACCAGACGCAGCGGATCAACCCGCAGCATGCGGCGTCCTTCCTTTTCGCCGTGGGCCAGGGTGTAGAGGGCAAAGGCCGCCGCCACCACCAGGCCACCCACAAAACCGCCACCCGGCTCATTGTGCCCCCGCAGCAGCAAAAACAGCGAGAACAGCAGCATCAGCGGCAACAACAGGCGGATAGCGGTGGCCAGGATCACGGAATGCATCAGTCGCTCCCCTCTGTGCCGGAGCGGGGCTTCAGCATGGCATAGACCCCCAGGGCCGCCACCGCCAGCACGGTGATCTCACCCAGCGTGTCCAGAGCGCGAAAATCCACCAGGATTACGTTAACCACGTTACGGCCATGGCCGGCCGGCAGGCTCTGTTCCATGAACCAGGTGCTTAAGGAGGGCACCAGCGGTTGCGAAATAGCTCGCCAGACCAGCATGGTCATCACCGTGCCGATCCCCAGGGCCACCATCAGGTCGCGCAGGCGCGAGGCGGTGCTGGAGAGCAGGGTAAAGTGGGGCAGCTTGTGCAGCACCAGCACAAACAGGATGATCGAGAGGGTCTCGATGCAGAACTGGGTCATGGCCAGGTCAGGGGCGCCGAACAGGATGTAGACCAGCGCCACGCCGTAGCCCACCACCCCCAGCGAGGCCACGGCTGCCAGGCGGGAGCGGGTGATGGTGGCAAACAGGGCGCCGGACAGGATCACCAGGGCGGTTAACCACTCGTGCAGACTGCCGTCCGGGCGGGACAGGTGCAGTTCATCAGTGCTGCTGGTCAGAAGGTTTCCGGCCATCAGGGCTACCGCCACACCGGTTACCGTCATCAGGTAGTAGCGCAGCCGACCGCTCTGCAGCCGCAGGGTTACCCCCGAGGCCAGCCGGGGTAGTCCTGCCAACAGCCAGTCGTAGAAGCGCTCCGTATCCCAGCCGGCACCCGGCTGGCTGGGTTGCAGCCGTCCCAGCAGCGGCCTGCGCAGGCTGAACAGGGCCAGACCGGCACCCAGGGTAGCCAGACTCAAGAGCAGCACCGGGCTGAAGCCGTGCCAGAGCGCCAGCGTAAGCGGCACCGGACTGCCAGCCACCTGTGCAACGGCAGGGGCCACCAGCAGACGTCCGGCCGGGCCGGGGAACAGGCCGATCAGCAGCCCCAGCAGGGCAGGCGCCAAGGGTGGCAACCAGAGCCGCAGATCAACCGGATGGGGGTTCAACTCGGCATCCTTGAGCCTGCCGTAAAACGGCAGGTAGCCGGCCAGCAGGGCAGCGCTCACGGTCAGCCCATTTCCCGCAAAGGCCAACAGCGTCAGCAGACCGGCGGCAGCCGGGGCCTGCAGGGTGGCCTCGTAAAACAGCTCTTTGGCGATAAAACCGACCAGTGGCACAACCCCCGCCATGGAGAGGGCTGCCAGGCCACTGGCCAGGGCCACCTGCGGCATGCTGCTGGCCAGGCCACCCAGCCGGTTGATGTCGCGGCTGCCGGCGCCGTGGTCAACAGCTCCGGCAGCCAGAAACAGGGCGCTTTTGTAGAGGGCGTGGACGGTTACCAGCAGCAGAGCGGCTGAGATGGCCAGCGGTGTGCCCACACCCAGCAGCAGGGTCAGCATCCCCAGGGCGCTGACCGTGGTCCAGGCCAGGATTTGTTTCAAGTCAGTGCAGGTGATGGCCCGCACCGCCCCCAGCACGAGGGTGATGCCGCCGACCGTGGTCAGCACGATGAACCAGCTGTCGGTGCCGCCCAAAATCGGAGAAAAACGGGCCAGCAGGAAGACCCCCAGCTTGACCATGGTGGCCGAGTGCAGGTAGGCGCTGACCGGGGTGGGGGCCGCCATGGCATTGGGCAGCCAGAATTGGAACGGAAACTGGGCCGATTTGGTAAAGGCGCCGGCCAGCACCAGCAGCAGCACCGGCAGGTAGAGCGGGTGGCTGCGTAGCTGATCGCCGCTGGCCAACAGTGTTGATAGCTCCAGACTGCCGGCCATCTGTCCCAGCAGGATGATCCCGCCCAACAGGGCCAGACCACCGGCGCCGGTCACCAGCAGGGCCTGCAGGGCCGCCTTGCGGGAGGCCTCCTGCTGATGGTCGAAGCCGATCAGCACAAAGGAACAGAGGCTGGTCAGTTCCCAGAACACGAACAGGGTGATCAGGTCGCCGGCCAGCACCGTACCCAGCATGGCCAGCATGAAGGCCAGGATAAAACCGTAAAAACGTCCCAGGTGGGGATCATCATGCAGGTAGGATGAGGCGTAGAGCAGCACCAGCGCGCCGATGCCACTGATCAGCAGGGCAAACAACAGGCCCAGGCCATCCAGCCGGAACGAGAGCGCAATGCCGAGGGTGGGCAGCCAAGGCAAGGAGCCTTGCAGGAGCTGGCCGTTGGCCACTGCGCCGATCTGCAGGGCAAACCAGGCAAACAGGCCGCACGGTATGGAAAGTACTGCCACTATGCGCATGGGTGATTAAGGATCTCCAAAAATGGCTGCGGGGAAGCAGCTTCCCCGCAGCCAAGTATACCCAAGCCTGACATGAAGGCAAGCCAAGCCGGTATTTGCCTGTTGTATCAGTATGCTACGGCGTGAACAGCCGCGCATTCAGGAAGAGGTGTACGACGATGCTGGCGGCATAGCCCAGGGCGATGGCCCAGGTCCATTTCAGGTGTGCCCCGAAGGTATAGATGCCGCGGGCCGAGCCCATCAGGGCCACGCCGGCGGCGGAGCCGATCGAGAGCAGACTGCCCCCCACGCCGGCAGTCAGGGTCACCAGCAGCCACTGGCCGTGGGACATCTGCGGGTCCATGGTCAATACCGCAAACATGACCGGAATGTTGTCGATCACGGCGGACAGAATACCCACCAGTACGTTGGCGGTGGTCGGCCCCAGGTCGAGGTACATAAACTTGGAAACCATGGCCAGATAGCCGAACTGTCCCAGGCCGCCCACGCAGAGGATCACACCGTAGAAGAACAGCAGGGTATCCCACTCGGCCTTGGCTATCTTGCGGAACAGGTCGAAGGTCTCATGCTTGTGGCCGGTCACGTCAAGGGGGTTGTCACCGGACAGCAGGCGATCTTCTTTTTTCTTGAGCCAGTAGGCAAAAAAGGAGAGGTAGCCCATCCCCAGCATCATCCCCACCGCTGGCGGCAGGTGCAGAAAGTTATGAAACGATACCGCTGTGGCGATGGTGGCCAGAAACAGGGCCATGATCCGCTTGGCCCCCAGCTTCATGTGCACCGCCTCATCAGCCACCTCTGGTTTTTCTTTGGGCACCGCCAGGCTCATAATGAAGGCGGGGATCAGCCAGTTGACCACCGAGGGAACAAAGATCGCAAAAAACTCAAAGAACTGCAGCTTGCCCTTCTGCCAGACCATCAGGGTGGTGATGTCACCAAAGGGTGAGAAGGCGCCGCCGGCGTTGGCAGCCACCACGATATTGATGCAGGCCACCACCACGAACGAGGTATTGCTGCCGCCTACGGCCAGGGCAACCGCACCCATCAGCAGGGCCGTGGTTAGGTTATCGGCCACCGGCGAGATGAAGAAGGCCAACAGGCCGGTCAGCCAGAACACGGTGCGCAGGGTAAAGCCCTTGTTGACCAGCCAGGAACGCAGGGCCTGAAAGACGTTACGTTCTTCCAGTGCGTTGATGTAGGTCATGGCTGCCAGCAGGAACAGGAACAGCTCGGCGTACTCGGTCAGGTTATGCATGATGGCACCGTGGGCGTGCTCCGGCCTGCCCAGAGCCTGATAGGCAAGGGCCACCAGCACCCAGATGATGCCGGCTGCCACCAGCACCGGCTTGCTCTTGCGCAGGTGCAGTTTCTCTTCCAGGATTACCAGGCTGTAGGCCGCCACAAACAGCACCAGGGCAACGATCCCCATGCCGGTGGCGGTCATGTCAACGATCTCGCCGCCAGTGCCGGCCGCAAGGGCGGGCACGGTTGACGCAAAGCATGCAATTATAGCGAACAAGGCTGATTTCATGGCGCTCTCTCCAGTAATCGGTCTAACGTCAGTGGTGTCGTGCAAAGATTAGATAGGTCCTGTTACTGTCGCACTGGCGACAGATCATCCGAATGGCAAACAGGAACAGGGTGCTGCAGATCAGGCAGGTGGCGCTCGGCTGGGAGCGTTGTAGCTGAGTTTGAGCAGGGGAGGGAGCACCGCTGCGGACGGCGCATGACGTGTTGCAGGGGCTGGCAGTTGGTGTAACGCCAACGGGGGAAGTCGGAGTTGGATGCCGACATTCCGGTTGTCCTTGATGGAGCAACCGGCAGAAACCGGGCACTCGTAGGTGAAGTTGGTGACCTTGTCGGTGGAGAAGGACAGGGGGGAAATCAGCAGCAGGATCAGGATCAGCGACTGGGACAGGCGCCTGAGCGGCGCCCGTCCCAGCAACAGCTGCAGCAGCATCACGACACGCGCCGGAAAGCAGACCCGTGGAACGGGCAGCTTGCCGGACTGCGTATCGGCCGTGCTGAAGAGAGTCATGGTCTTTCCACTAATGAAACAGTCGGTACTGGATGATATAGGCGATCACACCGCCAAAATAGCCCACCAAGGCCAGGCCGCTGATCCGCTTGACGTACCAGAAGAAGTGGATCTTCTCCAAGCCCATGGCCGCTACGCCGGCTGCCGAACCGATGATCAGGATCGAACCGCCGGTACCGGCACAGTAGGCCATGAACTCCCACAGGAAACTGTCCGGCGGATACTGGGCCATGCTGTACATCCCCATGGAGGCGGCCACCAGCGGCACGTTGTCCACAATGGCGCTGACCATGCCGATGATGGTTACGATCACGTCCTCGCGGCCCACGGTATTGTTGAGCCAACCGGCCAGGTTCGTCAGGATGTGGGTATGTTCCAGAGTGGCCACCGCCAGCAGGATGCCGATAAAGAAGACAATCGAACTCATGTCGATCTGCTTCAGGGCCCGCACGAGGGTCAAATGCTCCTTGGCCTCGTCCTCTTTTCTGCTGTGCAGCAGTTCACCCACCAGCCAGAGGAGACCCAGGCCGAACAGGATCCCCATGAAGGGCGGCAGATGAGTGACGGTCTTGAAGATCGGTACCGAAACCAGGATGCCGATCCCCATGGCGAACATCAGGTTCTGTTCAAAGGGGGTGGTCGTGATCCGCTGCCCGCATTCAACAACCTTGGCGGGGCTGATCACCTGGCGCCCCTTCAGGATGTAGCTGGTGATAGCAAGCGGCACAAGCATGTTGATCATGGAGGGGATGAAGACCCCCTTCATGATGGCCAGGGTGGTGATCTGTCCGCCGATCCAGAGCATGGTGGTGGTCACGTCGCCGATCGGTGACCAGGCACCGCCGGCATTGGCGGCAATCACGATGATCCCGGCAAAAAACAGACGGTCGTCGTGGTTGTCCAATAGCTTTTTGATCAAGGAGATCATCACGATGGTGGTGGTCAGGTTATCCAGCACCGAGCTCAGGAAGAAGGTGACAAACCCGATCAGCCACATCAGGGTGGACAGCTTGGTGGTCTTGATCCGGGAGGTGATCACCTCAAAGCCGTTGTGGGCGTCCACCACCTCAACAATCGTCATGGCTCCCATCAGAAAGAACACGATCTGGGCCGTGGCTGCCAGGGTCTCATTCAATTGGTGTCCCACCTGGTGGTGATCACCGGTGTACAGGGCGTAGATGGTCCAGAGCAGGCCGGCTCCCAACAGGGCCGAGGCGGACTTGTTGACCTTCAGCGGATGCTCCAGAGCAATCGCGGCATAGGCAATAACAAAGACAATGATCAGTGTGGTCAGCATGAATGAGGTACCCCGGCTATGGATTGGGAGAGTTATTGCTCTCCTACTTTTTTGTCTCAACGGTGTGTTACAGGTGATCAAACTTTCACGAACAACAAATGATATTGGAAGCAGGTTAAGAACCTGATTGTTCCTGTGGTGCTTCCTTCTTTTTGCCCCAGACAATCGGGTGGGCCTGGCGCTTGATGATGAAGTCAATGATCAGTTTAAGCCAGATGGTTGAGCCGGCATAGGCGTTCCAGCCGTCAAAGGAATTGAACGGGCCGATCAGGATGCCGGTGGCGATGAACAGGATAACACCGATAATGATCCAGATTGCCGCCAGTCCTGCCAGAATGTTCACGACACCGGTAACGGTAGCCCATTTCTCCGGGTTGGCAGGCGGCACTCCCTTTTTGAGGGCAACCTCGCTGTAATCTTTGTTAATAAAAATCTTCCAGGCGCGGCGAAACCAGTAGTAGGCCATCGGGAACAGGGCCAGGTAGAGAAGCCAGATCAAAGCCGTTGCCACATCAAAGATCATTGCATCACTCCAGAAGTAAGATGATGTTTTGTATACAACCTTACGGGGCCAGGCAACAACTTTATGCATACAGGCCCCGCTGGAAACCAGCGGGGCCTGTAGTTACTGCCACTGATTCAGATAGACACAGTCTTCAATCCTAGTGAGCGCCTTCAACGGTCTTGGCAGCGCCACGGGGGGTACGCACATCCTCAACCAGGTGCTGGATGTGCTCCGGGCAGGCCGGGGTCATCTTGCTGACAACGTAGGCCACCAGGAAGTTGGTAATAGCGCCGATGGTGCCGAAGGCCTCCGGGGTGATCCCGAAGAAGGAGTTGGCGCCGCCGATCAGGCCCAGATATTCAGTGCCCTTGATGAAGAAGAGACCTTTGTGGGCAAACACGTAGAACAGGGTGATGAACAGACCGGCCAGCATACCGGCGATGGCGCCTTCCTTGTTCATCTTCTTGTTGAAGATACCCATCATCAGTACCGGGAAGATGGTACTGGCGGCGATACCGAAGGCCAGGGCCACGGTACCGGCGGCGAAGCCAGGGGGGTTGAGGCCCAGGTAACCGGCCACGATAATGGCGAACACCATGGCGATCTTACCGGACATAAGCTCGCCCTTCTCAGACAGGTCAGGCATGAAGATGTTCTTCATCAGGTCGTGGGAGAAGGCAGCCGAGATGGCCAGCAACAGACCAGCAGCGGTGGAGAGGGCGGCAGCGATACCACCGGCCGCCACCAGGGCGATAACCCAGTTGGGCAGCAGGGCGATCTCGGGGTTGGCCAACACGATAATATCGGCGTTGACGGTCAGTTCGTTGCCTTTCCAGCCGGCAGCAGCGGCCTTGTCAGCCACGGCCTGGTTCTTGGTCTTGTCGTTGTAGTACTGGATACGGCCGTCGTTGTTCTTGTCTTCAAACTTCAGCAGGCCGGTTTTTTCCCAGCGACCAACCCAGGCCGGTTTGTCGGCATAGGCCAGGGAGCCTTCCGGGGCAAAGATGTCACCGCCGGTCTTGATGGCCGGGGTCATGGTGGCATGCAGGTTGTAGCGGGCCATGGCAGCAACTGCCGGGGCGGTGGTGTACAGCAGGGCGATAAAGACCAGTGCCCAGCCGGCCGAAGAACGGGCCGAGGCCACGGTAGGCACGGTGAAGAAACGGATGATAACGTGGGGCAGGCCGGCGGTACCGACCATCAGCGAGATGGTGTAGACGAACATGTTCAGCTTACTGCCTGGCATTGAGGTGGTGTACTCGGCAAAACCGAGGTCGGTAACCACCTGGTTCAGCTTGGTCAGCAGCGCGGTGTTGGTGCCGACGATGTCGGAACCGAGGCCCAGTTGGGGGATCGGGTTGCCGGTAAGCTGGAAGGCGATGAAGATAGCCGGCACGGTATAGGCCAGGATCAGCACGCAGTACTGGGCCACCTGGGTGTAGGTGATGCCCTTCATACCGCCGAACACGGCGTAGGAGAACACGATGGCCATACCGATGTAGATACCCATGTCATTGGATACGCCCAGGAAGCGCGAGAAGGTAACGCCAACGCCGGTCATCTGGCCGATAATGTAGGTGATCGACATGACCAGCAGGCAGAGCACCGAGACGGCCGAGGCGGTCTTTGAGTAGTAGCGTTCCTGCACAAAGGAGGCCACGGTAAACTTGCCGAACTTGCGCAGGTAGGGGGCCAACAGGCAGGCCATCAGAACGTAGCCGCCGGTCCAGCCCATCAGAAACAGACCGCCGCCGTAGCCCATGTTGGAGATCAGGCCGGCCATCGAGATGAAGGAAGCCGCCGACATCCAGTCAGCCCCGGTAGCCATACCGTTGATAACCGGGTGGACACCGCCGCCAGCCACGTAGAATTCACTGGTACTGCCGGCCCGTGCCCATACGGCGATGCCGATATAGAGTGCGAAGGTGAGGCCGACAACAAGATACGTCATAGTTTGCAGTTCCATGTAGTATGCCTCCTCTTATTCTTCGTGAACGTTAAATTTTTTGTCCAGGTTGCCCATCAACTTGGCGTAGATGAAGATGATGGCAACAAACGCGTACATGGAACCCTGATGGGCAAACCAGAAGCCCAAGGGGTAGCCGCCCACATGGATATTGTTCAGGGCCTCAACAAACAGGATGCCGAAACCGTAGGACACCACAAACCACGCGCCCAGAACCCACCCCAGCAGTTTGAGTACTGCAAACCAGTAAGCTTCTCCACTCTTGTCCATAACTGCCTCCTCTCTGATTGATTCAGCTTTCTAAGGTACCGCTTCCTCGTGAAACATCACTCTGGTGCCCGGATCCGTGACGGCCATTCCTCCTTTCCTTGTCAGCCCGTGCTGTCTGGGCCTGCCATCCTCTCTGTCCGCGCCTGAACTGAAGACTGCATAGTCAAATCGGTCTTGCCTGTCCTTCAGGCAAAGGCCCGTGTGTAACCAAACTTCATGGAGAGCGCCTCGGCCTCCTCCTGCAGGGAGGGGATGATCTCACTCTCCAGCCGGTCGGTGAGCAGGCGGAATGATGGGCCAACCAGGGTCAGGGCGCCCACTACCTTGCCGGCGTAATCCCGCACTGCCACGGCCACGCTGATGATCCCTTCGCCCAGGCCGTTGCGGTCGATGGCCACCCCGCGGTGACGGATTTCCTGTAGTTCGGCGTCCAACAGGTCCAGGTCGGGCAGCTCCTTGCGGCGGCCGCTCTTTTTGAGCAGCTTTTCCAGCAGATCCCGCGAATCAAGGGCGCGCATTACCTTGCCGGCTGCGTTGGTGAAGAACGGCACCCGCCGTCCCATCATTGAAGTGGTTTTGATCGGCTGACTGCAGTCAACCATGTCGAGGAAGAGGACTTCATTGTCCTGGCTGATCACCATATAGGCGGATTCATCGTGGCGGCGGGCCAGCTTCTCAAGCACCGGGTGGGCATAACTGACCACGCTGACGCTCTTGAGCAGCTTCTGGGCCAGGGTGGCGGAGTAGACCCCCAGGCGGTAGACCCCCTGCTGCTGATCAAACTCGACCATCCCTTTTTCGCAGAGGGTCTTCATGATGCGGTAGGTGCAGTTGAGCGACAGCTGCAGCTTGGCGGCCAGTTCGCCAAGGTGTATGCCGTACTCGTACTCGGTCAGGATCTCAAGCACATCCAGCGCGTTCTTGACACTCTTTACTGAGTACATTGATGTCTGCGTCGTTTGACGTTTCGGCATCATGATACCTCGTAGTAGCCGGATAGTCGGGCTCGGGCTTGCGTGTTCTGTTCTGCTGGTACTGTCGGTGCTGCGATCGCTGTGCTGCTCTTTTGAGATTTTCAAAATGCTTTTTTATTTTTATGGGTTTTTTTATATAACAGCTTTATAAATCTTAATAGCAAAAAAAATACTATCGATGAATTTTTTTCAGATAAATAATAATAGACTGATTTTATTGTATAAAATATGTTTTATAGAAATGGTTGTTTGGGTAGACATTCGGAAATATGTATTTAACAATGTTATTGTGGTGGCATTTCGTAATCTTTTGCACCTCGGTTTAACATCAATTTGTGTGCTTTTTGTTTGTGTAAGTATCTGTAATTAAATGCAATAGTTTGTTATAACGGCGTTAGGGGTGCTGGGGTGTGGTGCGAAAACAGATTGCGTGCTGACAAAACTGGGGTACTATATCGGGATATTTGTGTAGGGAAAGGGACAGGCCATGCCGTACGATGCAGCCCATAGCGAAGAACGGCTGTACTTTATGACCATCGGCAGGATCTGTCGCCGGCCGCCGGTGATCTGCAGTCCCGGGACAACCCTGCGCGAGGCCACCCGGATCATGCAGGAACGCAACATCACCTGCGTGGTGGTGCAAAATGCTGACGGCTCCCACGGCATCTTCACCGTGCGCGACCTGCGCCGGGTAACGGCCAGTTGTGACGCTAATCCGGCCGAGCTGACCCTGGCCAGTTGCATGACCCCCCAGTTGATTACCCTGCGGGAAGATGCCTACCTGTTTGACGCCATCTCGCTGATGTCGCGCCGTAACTTCCACCGGGTCGGGGTGGTGGACCACGCCGGTCACCTGGTGGGGGTGCTGACCGATACCGATCTGTTGACCTTCCAGACCCGCACACCGTTGTACCTGCTTAACGAGATCGAACGTGCCGCCAGCATTGAACAGTTGCAGCGCCTCAACGCCCGGCTGTTCGAGATGATCAACCTGGCCTACAAGGCCGGTGTGGATGTGCGTGGGGTGGTGCAGCTGCTGGCCCACTTCAACGATGCCTTTACCCAGCGCCTGATCGAGCTACTGGATCAGCAGGAGGGGGTCAGGTTGCCGCTGGGGGCGGCCTACTTGAGCCTGGGCAGCGAGGGGCGGCGCGAGCAGACCTTCCGTACCGACCAGGACAGCGCCATCGTCTATGCCGATGATTTTCCCGATGCACTGCGGCCCCAGCTGGAACAGTTTGCCGAACGTCTGATCGCCGGGCTGGAGCAGTTGGGGGTGCCTCGTTGTCCGGGCAACACCATGGCCAGCAACCCTCAATGGCAACACTCGCTCTCCGAGTGGAAACAGATCCTGGACACCTGGATCGGCACACCGCTGCCCGATAATATGGTCAACTTCGGTATGTTTCAGGATATGCGGGTGCTGCACGGTGACCGCAGCTTTGAGGATGCCCTGCGTAAGCATATCTACGAGACTGCCCATCAGAAGAGTCTGTTCTTTCCGTATATGGCCCGCAACATCGTCGGCTTCAAGCCGCCGGTCGGCATGTTCGGGCGGCTGCTGGTCGAAAAAAGCGGTCCTTGCCGTGGTCGGATTGATCTGAAAAAAGGGGCGCTGTTCGCCATGGTGCGGGGGATCGGTCTGCTGGCGCTGGAGGCGGAGGTGATGGGGGGCAGCAGCTGGGACAAGCTGGACCGGATGCGGGAGTTGAACCTGGTGAGCAGCCGCAGTCTTGATCTGATTGAGGACTCGTTCAGCTTTCTGGTGGGCCTGCGGCTGGGGCGCCAGCTGGCGGCGCTGGCTGGCGGCCAGAAGCCGGATAACTGTGTCGACCCGGAACGGCTGCCGGAGCGGCAGCGCAGCCAGTTGCGCAGCGCCTTCAAGGGGGTGGATGCGTTGCTGCAGATCCTGCGCAGTCAGTACAAGCTGGACATGATCGCACGGTAGAACAACAGAAGGGCCGGTCTGATGACCGGCCCTTCTGTTGGTGAGTGCTACTGCCAGCTCCTACTTGTACAGTAGGTTGGGCAGCCAGAGCGAGATGGCCGGCACGTAGGTGATCAGGGTCAGATAGACCAGCATCACCAGGATCCAGGGCAGGCAGGCCTTGGTGGTTTCCGTTAGCCCCAATCGGGAGATGCCGCTGGCCACATACAGGTTGAGGCCCACCGGCGGCGTGATCATGCCGATCTCCATGTTGACGGTCATCAGCACCCCCAGGTGGATCGGGTCGATGCCCAGCTCCATGGCGATCGGGAACAGGAGCGGCGCCGTGATCAAGAGGATTGAGGAGGGTTCCATGAAGTTGCCGGCCGCCAGCAGCAGGATGTTGACGAAGATCAGGAAGGTGACCGACGACAGCCCGAGGCCCACCATCCAGGCGGTCAGGTTCTGGGGCACCTGCTCGGAGGTGAGCAGGAATGAGAACAAGACCGCGTTGGTGATGATGTAAAGCAGCATGGCCGACATGCTGGCCGACGACAACAACACCTTGGGCAGGTCCTTAAAGCCCAGGTCCTTGTAGACAAAGATCGATACAAAAAAGGCGTAGACCGCGCTCATGGCAGCAGCCTCGGTGGGGGTGAAGATGCCGGAGTAGATGCCGCCGATCACCACCACGATCAGGAACAGTCCCCAGAAGCTTTCGCGGAAGGTTTTGATGATGGTGCCGATGGAGGCCCGGGGCTGCTTGGGGTAGTTGCGCTTCTTGGCCACCAGCCAGGTGACGCCCATCAGGGTAGCGGCCAGCAGCAGGCCCGGGATGATGCCGGCGATGAACAGCCGGCCGATGGATTCGTTGACCGAGACCGCGTAGATCACCATCACGATCGAGGGGGGGATCAGAATCCCCAGGCCGCCGGCGGTGCCGATCACCCCCACGCCGAACTTCATCGGATAGCCCTGCTTGACCATGGCCGGCAAGAGGATCGAGCCGATGGCGACAACAGTTGCCGGGCTGGAGCCGGAAACCGCCGCGAACAGGGCGCAGGCCACCACGCCGCCTAAGGCCAGGCCGCCGTGAAAGTGACCCACCAGGGCGGTGGCAAAATTGATCATCCGCTTGGCCACCCCGCCGTGGGTCAGGAAGTTGCCGGCCAGGATGAAGAACGGAATCGCCATGATCTCGAATTTTTCGATGCCGGTGAACAGCTTCAAGGCCACCGCCTCGGTGGGTACATTGGAAAAAAAGAACAGAAAGGCCAGCACGGTCAGGCCCAGGGAGATGGAAATCGGCATGCCGGTCAGCATCAGGCCGGCCAGGATGGCAAACACGATGCCGGCGTGACCCAGGCTGCTGAGGCCGAACAACGCTACGGCAATACAAGCCAGCATGATGACTGCCTTTTTCTTGCTAAGCTGCTCCACTACAATGGCAGCTGAACTCATTTCACACCTCCTGCTTTGTCCTCATCCTCAAATTTATGCTCTTCGTATTCTTCCAGCGCATCGGTGGCGTCGACGGTCTCTTCCTCAATGCCGTCCACATGGCCGTGGTCGTGGTGGGGCAACTCACCGGTGCGGAAGAAGGTCCAGCCCACTTGCAGGAAGCGGAAGCACATCAGGAACGATCCCAGTGGCACAGCGGAATAGATGATCCAGGTGGGCCATTCCAGGTCAGGGGTGATAGGACCTTCATACAGGTCATCAGGCATAGGCAGACTGAAGGTGTTGTACACGGCATAGTGCATGCCGTTCTCCCAGATAAAACTAAAGCCCAGGCTGCCGATGATGCCGGTGAACAGGGCGCCGCCGGCAATACCCAGCAGTACGCATTTGACCCGCCACGGCTCAGGCAGACGGGTGACCATCACGTCCACTCCGACGTGGATGCCGGTCCTCACACCGTAGGCAGCGCCGAACTTTGCCATCCAGACGAACATATAGATGCACAGTTCCTGGGCCCATGCCATGTTGATGCCGAGGAGCCAGTCCTGGAAGGCCGGGACAGGAATGCCCATCAGGTAGCGTCTGGTAACGGCAACAAAGATGATTAGGGTCGCCGCACCGATGAGAAATGCAATGATGATTTCCTCAAGGCGGTCAAGATATTTCATCATGGGAGTATCTCCTGCAGAACTATTCGCAAAAAAGGCCGCTGCGGAAGGCCGCAGCGGCCAATAGAGTACAATAATCTGGTTATGGTTTGTAGCCGGTTGCCTTGTAGACTTCACGCACGGTGTCGGCACCGATCCGGTTGATGTTATCGCTGTGGGCCTTATCCATGGCCTTGCGCCAAGCTGCTTTCTCTTGTGCGGTCAGCGTGATGATCTGGGATTTGCCGGATTTCTTTACCTCGGCCATGGCCTTGTCGTTGTCCTTCTTGGCGATATCGTTGGCATACTTGGTGGCATCCTTCATGGCGCCTTCCAAGATGGTGCGGATATCGGCCGGCAGGCCCATCCAGAACTTCTTGTTGACCAGCACGGCGTAGCCCAGGTAGCCATGGTTGGACAGGGTCACGTACTTCTGCACTTCATGCATCTTCTGGGTGTAGAGGTTGGAAGGGGGGTTCTCGGTGCCGTCAACCACGCCGGTCTGCAGGGCCTGGTACACCTCGGAGAAGGCCATAACCTGCGGCATGGCTCCCATGGCGCGCATTTGGGAATCAAGTACTTTGGAGGACTGGATTCGCATCTTGAGGCCTCTGAAGTCGCCAGGAACCTTAAGCGGCTTGTTGGCGGACATCACCTTGAAGCCGTTATCCCAGTAGGCCAGACCCATCAGGCCTTTGGTTTCCAGCTTCTTGAGCAGCTTGGCGCCCACCGGGCCCTGGGTGACCTTGTGCAGGTCTTTGTAATCTTCAAAGATGAACGGCAGGTCGAACAGTTCAAACTCCTTCAGGCCCAGCGGAGCGAACTTGGCCAGGGAGGGGGCCAACATCTGGACGGCTCCCATTTGCAGGGCCTCCATCTCTTCCTTGTCCTTGTAGAGCTGGCTGTTGGGGTAGACTTCCACCTTGACGCGGCCCTTGGTGCGCTCTTCGGCGATCTTCTTGAAATACTCCGCTGCTGCGCCTTTGGGGGTGTTGGTGGCGACCACGTGACTGAACTTGATCACGATCGGCTCAGCCTGGGCTGCCAGCGGCAGGCTCAGGGCCAGGGTCAGAACTGCTACGGTGATCTTTCTGAACATCGTCGTTCCTCCTTGTGATTGGACGTACTACTGAAAGTCTGGAAAGTGTATCCTAAAATCGGGTTTTATCAAGCAATGCAAATGCCAACATATGTTGTTTACGCTAATTAGCTGTTATGGCAGGCAATCGTTTTTTGATATGGCCGCTTTGTCGGGCGAAGCGCTGCTTGCTGGCGAAAATCCGCCAGTGATGGTGGTCAATTTCCGCCACTTGGGGCGGGTTGTTCGCTGAAGGAGCGGTGGAGTTGCTCGGTGCAGGCGATGGTCAGCAACAGCAGTAGGAAGATCATGGCCGAGACGCCGCGCCAGCCGAACTCAAGCCAGAACAGGCCGCCCAGGGTGCCGGAGACGCTGGAGCCCAAGTAGTAGGAGAACAGATACAGTGAGGTGGCCTGGGCGCGGTGCACCTGTGCCCGGCGGCTGACCCAGCCCGAGGCGATGCTGTGCAGGCCGAAGAAGCCGCAGGTGAACAGACCGACGCCGGTCACGATCATGGCCAGCGGGGTGGCCAGCGTGAAGATGGTGCCCAGCACCATGGCCGCGATGGTCAGGCGGACCACAAAGCGCCGGCCAAGGCGCTGCATCAGGCGGCCCATGGCGGCTGAACTTAAGGAACCCAGAAAGTAGACCAGAAAGATCAGGCTGGTGGTGGATTGGCTCAACAGGTAAGGCCGGTCCAGCAGGCGGAAGCCGATGTAGTTGTACATGCTGATAAAGCAGCCCATGCAGAGAAAGGAGACCCCGAACAGGTAGCGCATGCCGGGGTCTTTAAGGTGGTGTAACAGCGACGGCAGCAGGGTGTGCAGGGAAAAGGGCCGTTTTTTGAAGCCCACCGCCGGTGGCAGCATGGTGGTGAAGTAAAGCGCCAGCAGCAGGCTGACGCAGCCGATGATGCCGATGGCGGTGCGCCAGGGCAAATAGTCGGCCATGATGGCGGTGATGATCCGGCCGCACATGCCGCCCACGGCGTTGCCGCTGATGTAGAGCCCCATGGCAGAGGCGATGGCGGTGGCGTCCATCTCGTCGCCCAGGTAGGCCATGGCCACCGACGGCACTCCGGCCAGGGCCGCCCCCTGGGCGAAGCGGATCAGCAGCAGGCTGGTCAGGTTGTGGGAGAAGGCGGTGGCGATGGCCAACAGCGAGGTGCAGAGCAGGGCCGCCACCATCAGCGGCTTGCGGCCGATGGCATCGGAGGTGATACCGGAAAAGAGCATGCCGATCGCCAGGGTGGCGGTGCTGATCGAGAGCGTCAGGCTGCTGGTGGCCGGTGAGATGCCGAATTCGCGGGTAAACAGCGGCAAGAGCGGCTGCAGGTCGTAGAGGGTGACAAAGGTGATGAAGCCGGCGCAGAACAGGGCCAGGTTGGCGCGGCGGTAGCGGGCTGAACCGAGGCTGATCGGGGTGGTTTCAGGAGATGTGCCCATTCAGAGCCCGTATTTTTCCATCTTGTAGCGCAGCGTGCCGCGGGGGATCTTGAGCTGGCTGGCGGCCTTGACCACGTTGCCTTCGGTCTGCTGGAGGGCCTGGCGGATCAGCTGCTGCTCAAAGGATGACAAGGCCTGCTCAAGGCCTTGAGCGCCGGCCAGGGAGGGGACGGCGATCGGCTGGCCAACGTTTGCCGTCTGCCGGGACAGGTCGGCGGGCAGGTGCTCCAACGTCAGCAGAGTGCCGTTGGCCATGATGGTGATCCGCTCGATGATGTTTTTCAGTTCGCGCACGTTGCCGGGCCAGCCATAGCCCTCCAGCAGTTGCAGCGCCTCCGGCGCGATCCCCTGAAAGTCCTTGCCGAAGCTGCGGCTGAAGCTGTCCAGGAAGTATTTGGCCAGCAGGCCGATATCCTCTTTGCGCTCCCGCAGTGGTGGCAGCTGGATCGGCACCACGTTCAGGCGGTAGTACAGGTCGGCCCGGAAGCTGCCGGTCTTGATACGCTCCTCAAGGTTGCGGTTGGTGGCGGCGATCACCCGCAACTCCACCGGCAGGTCGCGGCTGCCACCCACCCGGCGCACGGTTCGTTCCTCCAGTACCCGCAGCAGCTTGGCCTGCAGGGTGGCGTGCATGTCGCCGATCTCATCCAGGAAGATGGTGCCGTTATTGGCCTCTTCAAACAGGCCGGTCTTGCGGATGGTGGCGCCGGTGAAGGCGCCCCGCTCGTGGCCGAACAGTTCGCTCTCCATCAGCTCGGCCGGGATCGAGGCGCAGTTGACCGCCACAAAGGGGTGTTCGCGCCGGTCGGACAGGGTGTGGATCGCCCGGGCCACCAGCTCCTTGCCGGTGCCTGATTCGCCGGTGACCAGCACGGTGGCCGACGGGATGCGGGCCACGTCACGCACCTGTTCCAGGGCAGCGACAAACAACGGGCTGGTGCCCAACAGACGGGTCTGCTCGCCAAGATCGCTGCTGCGCCGCAGGCTGCGCACCTCACGCCGCAATTCCTGGGTCTGCAGGGCCAGTTTGACGATCACCCGCAGGGCGTCGGCCTTGAACGGCTTCTTCATGTAGTCGAAGGCCCCCAGTTTGAGGGCATCCACCGCCGATTCCACCGACCCGTAACCGGTGATGATGATCACCAGCAGTTCGGGGTTGAGTTCTTTGAAGGAGGTGAGCAGGGCCAGGCCGTTATCCGGCCCCAGGTTGAGATCCAGCAGGGCCAGGTCGATCTCCTCAGCCGCTATCAGCTCCAGGGCCTGCTGGCCATTGGCGGCCTCCAGCACCCGGTAGCCGTCTTCGGTCAGCACCCGCTGTACGTTTTCCCGGATGAAGGCCTCGTCATCGACAATCAGGATGGTTTCCATGGCGTACCGTTACTGAGCCTGGGGTGGCGTTGCGGGATGTGCGGTTGCCAGTACCTCGGTAACTGCTGTGGAGAGCTGCTGATAGCTGATCGGCTTGGCAAGCACCCGCTCGATCCGCATCTTGGAGGCCATGGCGAGCAGTATCTGCTGGGACAGGCGGGAAGAACCGCCGGAAATGGCGATAATACGGGGACGATCAGGCTGTAACGTCACGTGCATGATTACCTCAAAGCCATCCTGATCGGGCATGACAATATCGGTCAGCATCAGGTCGAAGTCCTGGCGTTCTAGTAACTGGGTGGCTTCTCTGCCGTTGGCGGCGCAGACCACCTGATGGCCGTCGTGGTTCAGAAACCCTTCCAGTACGGATCTGACCTGTGGATCGTCATCTATCAGCAGGATACTGGCCATGCTGCATCTCCTTGGGCAACGTCAGGAAGCGGTGCGCTGCTGCTCGATACAGGGCAGGTAGATGCTGACCCGGCAGCCCTGACCCGGTTCCGATTCGATCTGGATACAGCCGTGATGCTGCTTGATGGTGCCGTAGATCATGGCCAGACCGAGGCCGGTACCCTTGCCGACCCCCTTGGTGGAGAAGAACGGTTCGAATATCTTGTCGCGGATCTCTGCGCTGATCCCCTGACCGGTATCCTGCACCCACAGCAGGGCAAATGGCCCGGCAGGCAGTTGCTCGCCACCCACGGCCTGCTCTGGGGCCTGGTCGCTCCAGGCCGTGCCGACCGTGACGGTGCCATCCTCGGGCATCGCATCCCGTGCATTGGTTAGCAGGTTGAACAGCACCTGCTGCAGCAGGGTGGCGTCAGCAGTCACCGTCAGCGCTTCAGGGTGCAGCTGCAGCTCCAGCCGCTGGGTTTTTACTAGCAGGTTGCGTGCCAACGGCACGCTTTCCCGCAACAGGTCGTTCAGTTCCACCGGACGGAGGGCAATGGCCTGGCGTCGGGCAAAGGCCAACATGGCCCGGGTCAGATTGACACCGCGTTCAACGGCCTTGACGATCTCTCCCAGGCGGTGCTGCAGCGCTGCTGGGTCATGATCGCCGACCAGCTGCAGCAGCTGTGCGTTGCCCGAGATCACCTGCAGGATATTGTTGAAATCGTGGGACACGCCGCTGGCCAGCTGACCGATGGCCTCCATCTTCTGGGCCTGGCGCAGCTGGTCTTCCAACTGTGCCATCTGCGCCTCGGCCTGTTTCTGTTCGCTCAGGTCCATAAAGGCGCAGACCACACCGATGATCTGGTCGCCATCTTTTATCGGGTGGGCGGTGTAGGCCACCGGCAGGCTGCTGCCATCCTTGCGCCAGAATATTTCATGCAACGTGGTGACGGCTGCACCGGTGCCGATGATCGTGTGCACCTTGCATTCGTCGAGCGGGTAGGGGCTGCCGTCGGACCGGGTGTGGTGAATCAGTTCGTGCATCTGTCGGCCCAGCAGATTATGGGGACCGTCATAGCCCAACAGCTGCGCGCAGGAGCGGTTGGCCATGATACAGTTGCCAGCGCAATCAACCGCATAGATCCCTTCCAGGGTCGAATCCAGCAACAGTTCGATCTGACGCAGCTGCTCCCGGTTTTCCTGTTCGATCAGTAACTGGCGCAACCTGTTCTTGGCGGTGTACCAGGCGATCAGGGCAGCGGCCAGCAGGGCGATGATGGTGACGACGCCGATGGTCTCTACTTGGTGGGTATTGAACTTGTCCAGCAGCTGACGGACCTGGTGCGGGTTGAGGTCGATGCCGGTGCCGTCCAGGAGGTTCTGGTGGCCGTGTTGTTCAACCAGCCAGAATCCTCCGGCCAACAGGGTGATCATGAAGGCCAGCGGTGCAAAGTGCTGCAGGAACAGACGGTATGGTTGTAGCGGTTGGCTCATGGGCTGCTTCCGGAGCTGTCGTACGATAAGATACGTAGCCTATACACCATCTGGAACGGTTTGTCAGTCAGTCGTTAGGATGACGCTGTGTCGTTCAGCGGTAGCCGTACCGTGAAGCAGGCCCCCTGGCCGGGGCTGCTGGTGACCTCCAGACTACCGCCATGCTCTTCGATGATCCGCTTGGTGATCGAGAGCCCCAGGCCGGTGCCGGCCCCCTTGCGGGTAAAAAACGGTTCGAACAGCAGTTGCTGGTCGTCGGCGCCGATGCCGGGACCGCTATCGCTGACGCTGATCAGGTTCCAGCCGGGCTCATGGCTGACGCGGATCGCGAGCGTACCGCCGTCTGGCATCGCCTCCAGGGCATTTTTGACCAGATTGAGCAGGGCCTGCTGCAGTTTTTCGGCATCGAAGCGGCAGGGGGGCAGTTCGTTATCCAGGTCCAGCTTGAGGAGAACCCCCTGTTTTTCGCAGGGCCGTCGCACCAGCAGCACCAGGCTGGACACCGCCTGCGACAGGTCGCCGCTGCGCAGCTCCGCCCGGGGGGGAGCGGCAAAGGAGAGCAGCGAGGTGATCAGGCGTTCCATCCGTTCGATCTCATCCAGCGCCTTGCGCAGCAGTTCCCGTTCGTTGTTGGAGAGTGGCGCCCGGTCATGGAGGTCGTCCAGCAACAGCGAGATGCCGGTCAGAGGATTGCGGATCTCGTGGGCGATACCGGCCGCCAGCTTGCCCAGCGAGGCCAACCGGTCCAGCCGCAGGGTCTCCTCGCGCAACTGCTCCCGCACCGTCTCGTCCCGCAGGGTGACGGTCAGGCCCAGCTCGCCATTGGCGCCGATCGGGAAGATGCCGGCATCGAAGTGGCGGGTACGGCCCTTTTCTGTGATCTTGAGTGGTTCGCGGCCGTAGCCGACCCCTTCGGTAAAGGCCTGGGCGATACGGGCCGGCAGGTCGCCCCAGTCGGCGAAGACTGTGGCGTAGTGACTCTCCAGGGGCCAGCTTTGTCCCAGGAACTGATCGGCGGTGCTGTTGCGGGAGGTGAGGGTGCCGTCCGGTGCGAAGGTGGTGATGGCGCTGGAGATACTCTCCAGGATGCTTTCCTTGAAGTTGCGTTCATCCAGGATCTCCTGGCGGGACGCCCGCAGCTGGTCCAGGGTGGCGGTCAGGTTCTGCTTGCGCAGTTCCAGCTCCGCCACCATGGCGTTAAAGGTCAACGCCAGGTCGGCCAGTTCGTCGCTGCCGGTGACTGGCACCCGGGCACCGGTCTCGCCGTGAGCCACCTGGCGGGCGCTTTCGTTGAGCCGTTGCACCGGCTTGGTGATGCCCCGGGCCAGGAGCCAGGCAGCCAGCCCGGCCAACAGGACCGCCAGCGAGAGGATCAAGACACTGCGGCTGCGGTACTGTTTGAGTTGTTTATTGATCAGCAGGCTGCCGGCCTGGGCCTGCTGCTGGAACTGGCTGGCCTGGTAACCGATGGTTACCCCGCCGAAGATGCCGTAGCGCTGGTAGGGAGCGCGGTCATAGAGGATCGGGGCGTAGGCCATGATCTTACGGGCGCCGCCCACGTTGGTCAGGGTGGCCACGCCGGCATTGCGCTTGCGTACCTCGGCGGCCACCCTGGGGTAATTGGGGTGGATGAAACCGGCATGATCCAGGTTGTACGGAATCCGGCCGGTCTTGATCTGTTCCGGAGTGGAACGCTCACTGTAGGGGGGCACCAGTTGTCCCTGCTGGTCGAGCCCCCGGATATCCCAGAGCTTGGGATGGGTGATAATCCAGCCCTCGTCATCGAACAGAAAGGCGTAATTGCCGCTTTCGTAGGTGGGGGCCAGGGTCAGAAAACCGGGGCCAGGATCGATATGCTGGGAAAATTCCATCAGGTGCCGATGGTCCAGCGACAGTACCAGTATGCCGTTAAAGCGGCCATCGGGGCCGGTCAGCGGGGTGCCCAGGCGCAGTACGCCTTCGAACCGCTTGCCGGCGGCCTGCTCGGCGATGGTGACGTGCCGTCCGGTGACGCGGCTTACATAGACCTGGCCCGGCTTGAGGGCCTTGATCTCTTGAAAGTAGGTCTCGCTGCCAAACTCGGTGCCGGCTGGATCGGCAACATTACGCAGCCGGTGGTCAGGCAGGAAACGGCCATCCTTAAGTACCAACTGTTCCCGGCCATCGGGGCCCACTACGGCGATCGAGCGGTAGAGCGGGAGCTGCTCTCTGATCTCCCGCCGCTCATGTTCCGGGCCAACCAGTTCCCATACTGCGCGACGATGGCTGCTGTAGTAGCGCTGCAGGGTCTGGCGGTCGAGGGGCTGTGTGGCCAGAAACAGCAGGTCGTTTTCCCGCTCGTACAGAAAGGATGACACCGCCTCCGCCACTTGCTGCGCCCGCATCTGCAGGCTCTCCGAGGCCATCTGTTCGGAACTGGCTCCGATCTGCTGAGCCAGTCGGTCCCGCGCCTCTTCGACACCGGCCAACAGGACCAGCGCCACCGCAAGCATCGGCGCCAGGGCGATCAAGAGGGCGGCAAACAGGAATTTTCTGAAGATGGTCGGACGGATCATGGGACTCCACGAGGCCAGGAACAAGGTTGCCAGACAGCATCGTGAATGATACCGTATTCGACGCTAAACGCCACCCAAGAAATGAGGTTGAGCAATGGGGTATCGTAGCTTACAACAGTGTGTGCAGGATCTGGAACGCCACGGCATGTTGCGACGGATTGAGCATCCGGTGGATCCGTATCTGGAGGCGGGTGAGATCCAGCGCCGCGTCTATCAGGTCGGGGGACCGGCCCTGCTATTCACTAAGCCGCTCAATTGCCGTTTTCCGTTGCTGGCCAATCTGTTTGGCACCCTGGAGCGTACTCGTTTCATCTTCCGCGATACCCTGCCCACCATCGAACGGATGGTGGCGGCCAAGGTCAATCCCTTTTCGCTGCTCAAGGATCCGCTGGGTGCCCTGACATTGCCCGGCGCTGCCTTGCATCTGCTGCCGAAGCAGGTGTTAAACGCCAGCGCCCCGGCCCTGTCCTGCCGTAGCAGCCTGAGCAGTCTGCCGGCTGTTACCTCCTGGCCGATGGATGGCGGTCCGTTCATCACCCTGCCGCAGGTCTACACTGAAAGCCCGCTCAAGCCGGGCTTTGCCAAGTCGAACCTGGGCATGTACCGGGTGCAGCTGGCCGGCAACCGGTATCAGGCCGATCGTCAGGTGGGGATGCACTATCAGATCCATCGCGGCATCGGCGTACACCACAGTGAAGCGGTTGCGCGGGGTGAGCGGCTGCGGGTGAATATCTTCGTGGGCGGCGCACCGGCCATGACCGTGGCGGCGGTGATGCCGCTGCCGGAGGGGATGCCGGAGCTGGCCTTCGCCGGTCTGCTGGCCGGGCATCGGATCGAGATGGCGGCCCTGCCTGGTCAGCTGCCGGTGGCAGCCCAGGCCGATTTCTGTATCGTCGGCTCCATCGATCCCCAGGCCACCCTGCCGGAAGGTCCCTTTGGCGACCACCTGGGCTACTACAGTCTGTGTCACGAGTTTCCCTTTGTGGAGGTGGAGGCGGTCTACCACCGGCCGGACGCCATCTGGCCCTTCACCACCGTGGGCCGACCGCCCCAGGAGGACACCTCCTTCGGTACCTTTATCCATGAACTGACCGGCGGCCTGATCCCGACGGTGCTGCCCGGTGTGCGGGCGGTGCATGCCGTGGATTGCGCCGGTGTGCATCCGCTGCTGCTGGCCATCGGCAGCGAACGCTACACCCCCTGGGATGGTCTGCGCCAGCCGATGGAGTTATTGACCCAGGCCAACGCCATTCTGGGCCAGGGGCAGCTCTCGCTGGCCAAATACCTGCTGATCGTGGCAGAAGATGACAATCCTGGCTTGGACATTCACGATGTGGGCGCGGTACTGCGGCACCTGCTGGAGCGGATCGACTGGCAGCGGGATCTGCATTTCCACACCAGTACCACCATCGACACCCTGGACTATTCCGGCGACGGCCTTAACCGGGGGTCGAAAGTGGTGATGGCTGCTGCCGGTCCGCCGCAGCGGCAGCTGGCAACCGAGCTGCCAAGCCAGATCACGTTGCCCGAGGGTTGGAGCCGGCCGCTGCTGGCTCAGCCCGGTGTTTTGGTGCTGCAGGGCCCCGGCAGTAGTCAGGCCCGTGGCGAGAGTGACCCGGCGCTGGAGGCGTTGTGTCGTTTTTGGGACCAGGCGGGCATGCCGGATGGATTGCCGCTGGTGGTGGTGGTGGACGACAGTCCGTTCTGTGCCACCAGCCTCGATAACCTGCTGTGGGTCACCTTCACCCGCTCCAACCCGTCCTGCGACCTGTACGGTGTTGGCGCCCGGCGTCAGGGCCAGCATTGGGGCTGCCGGGGGCCGCTGGTGATCGACGCCCGGCGCAAGCCGTTCCATGCCCCACCGCTGGAATCGGACCCGGCAGTGGTACGTCGGGTTGAGGGTTTGGCCGCTGCAGGCGGGCCTTTGCACGGACTTTTCTGATCATTTTTGACAGATTCACTTTTGGTTTTTTAAAAATGTGTTATGCTTTCCGAAAATTACGATCAATCCCTCCGAGGAGGCTTCCCTATGAGCACGACAGCATTAGTGAAATCCGGTGACGGTGCGGTAACGGGCGGCGGCGATCAGCTGATCCAGCTGGTCAGTTTCATGCTGAGCAACGAAGAGTACGGTGTCGAGGTGCTCAAGGTGCGCGAGATCATCCGCATGCCCGGTATCACCAAGATGCCCAACACCCCCCACTATGTTGAGGGGATCATCAACCTGCGGGGCAAGGTGATTCCGATCATCTCGATGCGTAAGCGGTTCGGTCTGCCGGAGAGCGATTACGACAGCCATACCCGCATCATGGTGATGGAGGTGGCGGGTGGTCTGACCGGTTTTATCGTGGATGCGGTCTCCGAGGTGATCAGGATTCACTCCAGCGAGATTCAACCGCCCCCCACCATGGTATCCGGCAATATTGACCAGGAGTTCATCACCGGGGTCTTCAACCACGCCGAGCGGCTGCTGATCATCATGGATGTGGACCGGATGTTTTCGCAGGAAGAGCGTGATTTCTTTTCCAGTGTTGAGTAAGTAGCCCGTTACTTGAGTGGTGGCAGAAACAGAAAAGCCGGGGGACGCCCCGGCTTTTCTGTTTGGTATGGACTGGATGATCAGTTGGTGCGTGATATCTCTTCCAGGTTGCCGGCAATCACCGTGGCGGTGGCGGCCTGTTCCTCGGAGGCGGTGGCGATCTGGGAGATCACGTTCTTGATGTTCTCGATCGATTCGACGATCTCGATCAAGGAGGCCTCGGCCTGGTGGGAGAGCTGCTCACCTTTTTCGGCCTCGTCCTTGCCGCTCTCGATCGATTGCACTGCCTTCTGGGTGCCGGTCTGAATCTCGGCCACCATGGAGCCGATCTGCTTGGTGGAGGCCATGGTCCGCTCCGCCAGGCGGCGCACCTCGTCGGCCACCACCGCAAAGCCGCGGCCCATCTCGCCGGCCCGGGCCGCCTCGATGGCGGCATTCAGGGCCAGCAGGTTGGTCTGGTCGGCGATCTCATTGATCACGTTGACGATTTCGCCGATCTTCTCGGAGGTGGCTCCCAGGTTACCCACGATCTGGGCTGATGAACGGACCACCTCAGCCACCTGCTGCATCCCCTTGACCGCCTGGTTGACCACATTCTGCCCCATGTGGGCGCTCTCGGTGACCTGTATGGCCGAATCGGCCGCCTGGGAGGTGTTGCGGGCCACCTCGTTGACGGTCATGCTCATCTCTTCCATGGCGGTGGCGATCTGGTGCACCCGTTCTTCCAGGTAGTTTTTTCGCTCGATCTCCCGCTGCTGCTGCTCTTTAACCTGCTTTTCAGCGGTGATGTCGTTCCAGCAGGCCATGTAGCAGAGCACCTTGGAGGAATCGAGGCTGTCCCAGATCGGGTAGGCGGTGGTCCGCAGGGTCACGGAGCCGATCGGGATATCGGCGCTGTGGGGCATGGCGCTGCGCGGCTCGCTGAAGATGCGCCGGATGCGGCCCGGATCCTTGTGGTACTGGTGGATCGAGTTGCTCATGGCGTTGGCCACATCAGCCCCCCGCAGGCCGGCGTTGAGATCACTGCGGAAACGCTGCATCAGTTCCTTGGCGCGGCGGTTCATGTAGAAGATCTTGTTGTCCGGCGTGGTGTCGCACAACATCACGATGTTGTCCACATTGTCCATCATCTGCATCATCTTCTTAATTTCCAGATCTTTTTCCAGCAGTTCCTGCTTGGATGGTCCGCCAAAGAGTCCCATGGTACTCCTCCAAATGATTGTTGGTATGCCAAGCACTATAACCGAGAAGAGGGGAATTGCAAGCAACGGCGTGACAGGCTATGATGCCGTTCGCGAAAAAGGAGCCTGCTCATGAAAACACCGTATCTGGCACTGTGTGCCTTGTTGCTGATGATTGGGTTGTCTGTCGGTTGTGACCGACAGGAACATCCTGCGCCAACGGTCGCTAAACCGGTGGTGGTGACCACCCTCTATCCGTTGTACGAATTTGCCCGCCAGCTGGCCGGAGACCGGATGGAGGTGCAGCTGTTGCTGCCGCCCGGCGTGGAGCCCCATCACTTTGAGCCGACCCCCGATGATCTGGCCCGTATCCATCGCGCCGCGCTGTTCGTCTACATCGGCCCCTTTCTGGAACCGTGGGCCGAGCGGGTGATCGCCGGGGTGGATCGTCAAAAGGTGCGCGTGGTGGCGGCGGCGGAAAAGGTTAAGCTGCTGCCGGCCCCCTCCCATGGCGGACACGATCACGACCATGATCATCATGCCGGTGCTGCAGCGTCAGATCCCCATGTCTGGCTTGATTTTGTGGCCGACCAGACCATGGTGACCACCCTGCTGGACGCCTTGGTAGCCGCCGACCCGGCCGGTGCCGAGCAGTACCGCCAGCGGGCAGGCGAGCTTAAACGTCAGCTGGCCGAGCTGGATCAACGCTACCGCAATGGTCTGGCCAACTGCGACAACAGGGTGCTGCTGCATGGTGGCCACGCCGCCTTCGGCTATCTGGCCCACCGCTATCATCTGACCTACCAGTCTGCCGCCGGGGTGACCGCCGAGCTGGAGGCCACGCCCCAGCGGCTGGCTCAGCTGGTGCAGCAGGTGCGCCAGCACAAGGTGCAGGCGGTCTTTATGGAGCAGCTGGATTCGCCGCGGGTGGCCGACACCCTGGCCAGGGAGACCGGCGCCACCGTGCGCCGGCTGCATGGCGCCCACAACGTGGGTAAGGATGAGCGCCAGCGCGGCGTGACCTTCATCGGCCTGATGGAAGAAAACCTGACACAGTTGCAGGCGGGGCTGGGATGCAGGAACTGATCAGGGTCGAACAGCTGTCCTGTCGCCATGGCGCGGTGGAGGCCCTCTCGGAGGTCAACTTCAGTGTGTCTGCCGGCGATTACCTGGGGATTGTCGGTCCCAACGGGTCGGGTAAGAGCACCCTGGTGCGGGCGCTGTTGGGCCTGATGCCGGTCAGCCAGGGCAGTGTCAGTCTTTTTGGCCAACCGTTGGCCCGCTTTGACCAGTGGGGCCGGCTGGGCTACCTGCCGCAAAACCTGGGGCCGCTGAACCCGTCCTTTCCGGCCACCGTCGAAGAGGTGGTGCAACTGGGACTGCTGGCCAGCAAAGGCCTGCCACGGCGGATCAACCGCCAGGACCGCCAGCAGGTGCAACAGCTGCTGGCACAGTTGGGTATCGACCACCTGCGGCGGCGGATGATCGGCGAGCTGTCCGGCGGCCAGCAGCAACGGGTGATGCTGGCCCGGGCCCTGGTCAACCGGCCGCAGCTGCTGGTGATGGACGAACCGACCGCCGCCCTGGACCCGGAGATGCGGGAACGGTTTTATGGCCTGATCGCGCAGATGAACCGCGAGCAGGGGGTCACGGTGCTGCTGGTGACTCACGACACCGGCACCATCGGCCTGTACGCCTCAAAGATGCTCTACCTGGACAAAAAGGTCCTGTTCTGGGGTTCCTTTGACCAATTCTGTCACTCCCCCGAGATGGCCGCCTTTTTTGGCGAACACTCACAGCATCTGATCTGTCACAGGCACTGATATGACTACGCTTATCGATATGTTTTCCTACAGTTTCATGCAGCGGGCCTTGCTGGCCGGCTGCCTGATCGGCGTACTGTGTGCCGTGCTGGGGGTCTTTCTGGTGTTGCGGCGGCTGTCGCTGATCGGCGACGGACTGGCCCATATCACCTTTGGTAGTGTGGCCCTGGCCCTGTTTGCGGGGCTACAGGGGGCGGCTATGCTGCTGGTGTCGCTGCCGGTGGTGGTGCTGGCCTCGCTGGGTATCCTTAAACTGGCCCATAAGGCGCGCTTGGGGGGCGATGCGGCCATCGGCATCGTCTCTTCGCTGGGGATCGCGTTGGGGGTGATGCTGGCGGTGCTGGGGCGGGGCTACGGGGTGGACCTGTTCAGCTACCTGTTCGGCAGCATCCTGGCCATCAGCCGCACCGAGCTGCTGGTGGCGGCCGCCCTGTTCGTGACCGTGCTGACGCTGCTCTGGCTCTACTACCACGACCTGGTGGCTCTGAGTTTCAACGAAGAACTGGCCTCGGTGGGCGGTATCAAGAGCCGCTTTCTGAACGGCCTGCTGGCGGTGCTGACCGCCCTGACCGTGGTGCTGGCCATGAAGCTGGTGGGGGTGATGCTGATCTCGGCCCTGCTGATCCTGCCGGCCTCAACCGCCCTGCAGGTGGCCCGCGGCTTCAGGATGACCGTGTTGCTGGCGGTGGTCTGCGCCCTGATTTCGGTGGTGGGGGGGATTATCCTGTCGTTTATGCTCAACCTGCCATCCGGGGCCACCATCATCCTGCTGGCCTTCGGCCTGTTTGCCTTGGCCTTCCTCTACCGCAAGGTTCCAAGATCATCCACAAGTGAGTAATCATGTTTGAACAAGCCTTCAAGAACATCGATGACGTCCTCTGGAAAGAGGCCGGTTGCACCACCGAGCTGGACTACACCGAGCAGACCTCCTGGCTGTTGTTTCTCAAATATCTGGACGGACTGGAGCAGGACAAGGCCATGGAGGCGGAGCTGGAGGGGAAGAAGTATTCTTTCATCCTGGATCAGCCGTACCGTTGGGAGAGCTGGGCAGCGCCCAAAGCGGCAGACGGCACGCTGGACCACAACAAGGCCCTGACCGGCGATGACCTGCGGGATTTTGTGGATCGCAAACTGTTCCCCTACCTGCACGGTTTCAAGCAGAAGGCCAGCGGCCCCAACACCATCGAATACAAGATCGGTGAGATATTCGGTGAGATCAAGAACAAGATCCACAGCGGCTACAACCTGCGGGAGATCATCGACCATATCGACGAGCTGCGCTTCCGCTCCCAAACCGAGAAGCACGAACTCTCCCACCTCTACGAAGCCAAGATCAAGAACATGGGCAATGCCGGCCGCAACGGCGGCGAGTACTACACCCCCCGTCCGCTGATCCGTGCCATTGTGCAGGTAGTAGCACCCAAAGTGGGCCAGCGCATTTATGATGGTGCGGTCGGTTCGGCAGGCTTCTTGTGCGAGGCCTTTGACTATCTGAAGAATCAGGGGAACCTGACTACAGCTGACCTGAAGACCCTGCAGGAGCGCACCTTCTACGGCAAGGAAAAGAAGTCGCTGGCCTATGTCATCGCCATCATGAACATGATCCTGCACGGCATCG
>NZ_JAVEPN010000039.1:0-3024 GCF_034008105.1 Trichlorobacter sp. | reverse complement strand
AATCTGCTGATAAATTTGTGGAACTGGCACTCAGTGTATAACCAACACGCCGCGTTGTCCCGTTTTCCAAAAAGTTTGTTTTATAGGTCGGAAAACTTGTTTCATTAATGCCAAAGATATCAGCACTAGTTTTAATTGAGAACTCTAAGTCTTTGGTTAAACTAACTCCGAGCAGCGAATACTCATCCGTGTTTAGCACAGTTGAGAAACCTTTAGTGAGTTGATAAGTATCAACACTGACGCCATCGACGGCTAAATATGCGTAACCAGTTGGTAATGGCTCTTCTCCATCTGCAAGTGGCGGTGTAATTTCTTCCCACCAGGCTTGTAGAATTAAACTATTAACGCTTGGCATCACGTCAACTGCTTGAAGACCATTTTCACTTGGCACCACCCAATGAAGAAATTTCGCACCGGTGGTTGATGTGATGCGCGTAGCATCAGGTAGTGCAGTATTGGCAAGTGCTTGATAGGTATAACCATTTTCGATATATTTTCCTTCAACGACACTGCCAGCGCTACCATCGATAAGACCAATACTAGTCAGATTTAAATAGACTGTCACATTTTGTTCAACAGCGGCAAGTTCAAATTGTTGTGGCTTAGAAGAATAATCGACGTTACTAATCATTAATGCTAATAATGCAAAAGCTAAGAGATTTTTTTTCATATGTGTTCTCCTATTGATAAGTTACGAGGATGCTTTGTCCAGGTAAGGAAGATAAATTTGCGTTTTTATAAGAATATAAAATTGTCCCTGTTGCTCCACTTGGTGTAGCGGAAGCAAGGCCAAAGTTAATATAAACACGCGCTACATGTGTTTCGTAGGTAAGTGAGAACGAAAACACATTTTCATTTCCGTTATAAATACCCGCGTAGTTTCCCCGAATAAACGTCTCGTAGTAGGCACTATTTGATTTTATTGCGGTTAAATCTTGGAAGAAATTTAATAAAGAGTTATTATCGCCTTCTTGTAAATCCACACCTTTTAACGCATTACGGTTGTAATCATCCCAAGCAACTTGATAGCCAGAGAATGTATAAGCAGTATTCGCAGGATCACTATCGTTACTATCCCACTTCATCGGCTGCCGATACCAACGGTCGAGATGGTAATCCTCACCAATTGCTAGTTCCGGAGCATTTTCTGCGTTATTAGGTACGATGTTACCGCTCATTCCGAGTTCATCACCATAATAAATGAATGTTAAGCCTGGTTGAAGAATCAAAGTAGCAGCGTATAAACGGGCTTTTTCAAGCGCATTTGGTGCATTAGACGCCGTAATCGCGGTGTGCTGTTCGCTAACTGTCGCACCAATCCCTGTGCGGTCGTTATTAACATGATTAAGCATACGTTCAACATCATGATTAGAGGTAAAGCCACTGTTAATCGCACGATCGTTGCGTTCAGTATTAAACATATTGTATTTGTTGCTTACTTTATCCGTTGCCTCAACATTTGCTTTGTTTTCGCCCGACTGATAAAAAGTATTATTTACAAAGTGATAATAGGCGGCAAAATCAAACTGCGAATCCATCCCTTGATAATACGGAGCGATGCGCGCATCCCAGCCATCAAAGTTTTCACCAACAATAAACGTGTTTGGATATAAGGCCTTAAGTTTAGCGGAGAACTCTCGGAAAAAATGTAGATTCTTTGTTTGATTGGTCGAATAATCAACACCGGTGCTTGGATCAATGTCGTCTTTAAAAACATCGCCAGAAACCGTTTCCACTTCATCTTTCATGTAGATGTGTTTAACCGCATCAATTCGGAAACCATCAAGGCCAAATCCCAGCCAGAATTTCGCAACATCAAGCATCGCATCACGCGTTCCTTGATAGTCATAATTTAATTCGGGCATCGATGAACCGAATTTGCCGTAATAATAATAATTAGTGGTGGCATAACGATACCATGGAGCTTGTAATGGAGTTAAAGAATATTTCCAATGGTAGAAATTACGATAATCAATTTGATTACCATTGATATCAGTACCCATCGCAAGACTAGCTGAAGCTTTAAACCATAAGTGATTCTTCGATGTATGATTAACAACTAAATCCATTAAGACACGAATGCCTTTGCTATGCGCAACTTGAATCAGTTCACGGTAATCTTCTAACGAACCAAACCGTGCATCAACTTGGAAAAAGTTGATTGTGTCATAACCATGATATGATTCACAATCTTGAACAGGTGTTAACCAAATGACGTCGACATTAAGATCTGATATGTAGTCTAATTTATTAATGATTCCGCGGATATCGCCTAAGCCATCTTCGTTACTATCGGCAAATGAAGCCACTTGAATTTGGTAACCAACACCTGCTTCATTAAGGAAATCTGGTGAAGTTGGCGGAACGCGATAAAGCGATGGCGCACTACTATTAATATTGTTTTTAGATTCCATTGAACTATCGCTAGGATCGGCATAGGGATTATTTACTTCTTCATCACTATAAATATATGATGGCTCGGCACTACGACCTTCAGTTGTAAAGACGTGAACTGTCCCATTGGGACGAACATTTTCATTAATATTTGATAAATAAACATCACCACCGGAATCTGATTCCCACATTCCCGCTGATTTAGTTAATGATTCTTTTGTAACAATAAGAAATCCGACTTTTGTCGAACCAAGGAAGTCAGCACTTTCGAGGTTAATCGCCACATAAGCGCCAGCTTGATCATAACCCGACCAATTAAATTGCTGACCTTCATTATCACTAGGGACTTTTTGCCAGGCCCAAACAAAATAATCATCATATGTCAGTGGGTCGCTTCGTAAATAGTGAATGTATAGGTAACCATCAACCCAGCCGTCACCATCAAGACTATCTTCGTATTCGGCGGGTGGTAACTCAGAAATTGATGGTAAGATTGATTCTTCATCAGCACTTGTATTTGATGTTATTTCACTTGATTCACCAGAAATCGAATCACTATTAAGCGAATCAGACAAAGATGAATTACTCAGTGAATCTTGATTACACGAACTTAAAAGTAAAATAAATAAT
>NZ_JAVEPN010000013.1:0-91434 GCF_034008105.1 Trichlorobacter sp. | reverse complement strand
TCAGCATCTCCTTTCATGCTCCTCTCTCTGGACTAATTCCAGAGAGCATGGAGGAAGTGCTGGGGTGGGTCAATTTTGGATGCCGATTACCCCCGAAAGTGGGTCAATATTGCACGCCGATTCACACCGTGGGAGACGTTTCAGGTTTCAGCCGCAACGGCGGCATGGTGGAATTGTTCCTGCAGGACGGTAAGGTGCGTTTCGAGATAAATCTCGCCGCTGCGCGCCAAAGCCGTTTAAAGATCAGCAGTCAGCTGCTGAAGGTAGCCCGGATTGTTCGCGATAATGAATAGGCCCCGTGTCACCACGCTAAGACTGCTTACGCAACGTTGCAATAAACGCGGCCGCTGCCGGTGAGATGGTCTTGCCGCGCCGGGTGGCCAGATAGAACTGTTGCCGGATGGTCAGCCCCGGCACGCTAACCGCCAGCAACGCCCCCGCCGCCAACTCACGTTCCACCGCCAGAGACGAGACAAAACCGCAGCCTGCTCCGCTCAATACCGCCCTACGCACCGCCTCGCTGCTGCCCAGCTGGGCAATCACCCGCAACGTCGACAGGTTGACGCCGGCTTGCACCAGTGCGGCATCCACCACCTGACGAGTGCCTGATCCCGGCTCGCGCAGGATCAGCGGCAGCTGCAGCAGATCATGGCAGTGATCAAGCCGTTTCAACTGCAAAACAGGGCTTGCCACCAACAGGATCTGCTCACTGGCGATCGGCTCAAAGATGATCTGTTCTGCATCATAGCGTCCCCCCACCAGTGCCAGTTCCATCGCGTCGGCCTGCAAGAGACGTAGTACCTCGCGGGTATCACCCTGCACCAGCTCCAGGCGCACGCCGGGCCAGGCTGCAGTAAACGGTCCCAACAGATCAGGAATCAGGCAGGCAGCCGGGATGGTGCTGGCCCCTACCCGCACAACAGCCTCCTCAGCGCCTGCAAAACGGCGCATGGCCACGCGTGCGTCATCGCACGCTGTACAAATTTTGCGGGCATGCTGTTCAAACAGCCGTCCGGCCTCGGTCAGATAGACTCCTTTTTTCGAGCGGTCGAACAGCCTGCTGGCCAACTCATCCTCCAGGCTGCGGATATGCTGACTGGCGGTGGACTGCACCAGACTGACCAGCTCGGCGCCCCGCGAAAAGCTGCGCTGATCGGTAATGGCCAGGAATAGTTCAAGTTGTTTCAGGGTCATCTGCAATCCTATCGGTTTAATAGATACTAATGTGCGATTTTTACCATATTATCCATTTGCCAGGCAAGCCAACAGTTGGTATCAAAAACATTCGATTTTTCGAATACAAGGAGCTTATCATGATGAAACGTATGGCACTGACCCTGACCTTTACCCTGCTGACTGCAGCCAGCGCCCTGGCCGCCAACTTTATCGAGTCGGAAGAGCTCAAACAACTGATGGATCAGAAGCAGGAACTGATTCTGGTGGATATCCAACCGGCTGCCGATTTTGAGAAACAGCACCTGCCCGGCTCCATCGAAACCAACGCCTTCCCGGCTAAATCAGCCGAAGAAAAGGCTCGCCTGGACAAAGTGCTGCCGATCATCAGCCAGTCCAAGGCACCGGTAATCGTGATCTGCCCCCGCGGCAAGTCCGGCGCCAAAAACAGCTACGACTATCTGCTCAGCAAAGGGGTGCCTGAAGATCGTATGAAGATCCTGGAGGACGGCATTGCTGGTTGGGAGTTTCCGCAGATATTTGTCAAGGGCCGGTAAGCAGCAGCCATGACAACGCAGCAATCTCTCAGGGCGGTCATGTCGGACATGACCGCCCGTTGTACGTCCTGTGGCGAATGTGTGCGCCCATGCGCATTTTTGCAGCAGCACGGCACACCGGCCGCCATAGCCAAGCGCGGGAGTAATCCCGACAACCTGCTGACCGCCTACGGCTGTTCCCTGTGCGGGCTGTGCGATGTCGTCTGTCCGGAGCAGCTCTCCCCATCATCCCAGTTTCTTGCCATGCGGCAGCAAGCAACGGCCCAGGGGCTGGTTGACCTCAAACCCTATAAACCGTGGCTTACCTATGAACGGCTGGGTGGTTCTGTGCTATTCAGGCGCGACCAGATCCCTGCCAACTGCCGGACCGTGTTCTTCCCTGGCTGTTCTCTGCCCGGAACGCGGCCTGCTGCAACCAAAGAACTGTTCAGGCGACTACAGCACCATGATCGGTCCATTGGGCTGGTGCTGGATTGCTGTGGCAAGATATCGCACGACCTGGGGTTGGAAAAACAGTTCAACACCATTTTTAACCGTCTGCAGCAGCGGCTCAAAACGTATGGGATCACTCGTGTGCTGACCGCCTGCCCAGGTTGCAGCAAAATCCTAAAAAAACATGGACAGGATATCGAAGTACACAGCGTCTATGAACTGCTTGCTGAACAGCCGACAAGCGTACCAGAGGTGACGCTCGGCACGGTCTCGGTGCATGATCCCTGTCCTGCGCGTTTTGATCTGGCACAACACAAAGCCGTGCGTAAACTGATTAAGCTTACTGGTTACCGGATTGAGGAATTGCCATCCAGCGGAACCGTAACCCGCTGTTGCGGCCAGGGCGGCATAGTGGAAGGCTGTGTTCCCGGCACTGTGCGTAAAGAGGCGACCTTGATCGGTGGCGAAGCTGCCGAGCGTCCGCTGGTATCATCCTGCGCCGGCTGTTGCGAAACCCTGTCCAGCGTGACACCAACCGCCCATGTTGCCGACCTGTTAACCGGCACCGGCAGTTTTTCAGACAAGCCGGCAGCATCGTTCAGGCGCTGGTTCAACCGACTACTACTACGTTTTTCGAGACTCCCATGAGCAAACTGTTCGTTACCGCCCTGCTGCTCTTCACCGCTAGCACCCTTTTCAGTCTCTCCGCCCAGGCCGATGAACTGGTGGTCTCCCGTTTTGCAAGTGAAGGCCTGAAAGGCTGGGAACCCAAGAGTTTCAAAGGGACCACCAGCTACCGGATCGTTCAGGAGGACGGACGTAGCGTAGTGAAGGCCCATGCCAAAGACGCTGCCTCCGGCATCAGCAAAAAAATGAGTTTTGACCCGCACAGGTACCGCTACCTGCAGTGGAGCTGGAAGGTTGCCGGCACCATCGCTGCAGGCAACGAACGGACCAAGCAGGGCGACGACTATGCCGCCCGGGTCTACGTGGTCTTTCCGGGGAGATTCTTCTGGCAGATGCGTGCCATCAACTACATCTGGGCCAACAAGCTGCCCAAAGGCGAGTTTGTCCCCAATGCCTTTACCGCCAATGCCATGCTGCTGGCCGTCCAATCAGGCCCTGCCATGGCCGGCCAGTGGGTCAGCGAACAACGCGACATCCTGGCCGACTACCGCCGTATGTTTGGTGAAGACCCGCCCTTAGCCGGCGCCGTGGCGATTATGACCGACACCGATAACACTGGCGCCGAGGCCACCGCGTGGTACGGCGAGATCGCACTTTCGACAAAACCATGACTAAAAACAAACTGATTATTGTACTGATCGGACTCACAGCAGTAGGGCTGTTTTTCTACCTTGATCTGGGCCGTTTCCTAACCCTGGAGAGCCTCAAGGCCAACCGTCAGCTGCTGCTGCAGTACTACGCCGAGCACGCCCTGCTGATGGTAGCGGCCTTCATGACGATCTACATCATCCAGACCGGCCTGGCCCTGCCCGGCGCCACCATCCTGTCGCTCTCGGCCGGCGCCATCTTTGGCCCCTGGCTGGGTACCGTGTATGCCGTTAGCGCCGCCACCATCGGGGCCACCCTTTCTTTTTTGGTTACTCGGTATCTGCTACGGGATTCCGTGCTTTCAAAATTTGGCAACAAGCTTGAAGGGATTAACAAGGAGCTTGAAGAAAGGGGATTCAACTATCTGTTGTTTCTCAGACTTGTCCCTCTATTTCCGTTCTTTCTGATCAACCTGGCCGCCGGGCTGACCCGCCTGCGGCTCTCCACCTTTGTGCTGGGCACCTTCTTCGGCATCATTCCCGGTGGCTTCGTCTACGTCAATGCCGGGGCCAGTCTGGCTAGCATCACCAGTCTTTCTGATATCGCTTCTGCCCGTGTGCTAGGCTCCTTTGCCCTGCTGGGGCTGTTTGCCCTGGTGCCGGCCCTGTATAGCAGGTTTAAAAGACCTGCAGACGTATGATCCGGCACATCCCTTACCATCAAAGAAGTTCAATCTTTCAACTGTTTAAACCAAAAGGAGACAGAACCCATGAGTAGTTTCGAAGTCAAATCAGACCCGCAACTTTGGGAAAAGCTCGGCATGGATGTACCCCGTTTTTCTGGCATGCCGGCCATGCTGACCCAGGCCTACACCAACATCTTCCTCTCCCAGAAGAACCGTCCAGCACAGATGGCCTACTTTGACGGCATGGTGGAAAACATCCACACTGGTCGTATTGATGAGTTAATGGCGGCCAAGGATGCAGGCAAGCCGGTGATCGGCACCTTCTGTGTCTACATACCTGAAGAGGTGGTGGTAGCTGCTGGCGGTGTCTGTGTTGGTTTGTGCGGCGGCGCCCAGGGTTCCATTGCCGATGCGGAGAAGGTGCTGCCTCGCAACATCTGTCCCATGGTCAAGTCCGCCTTTGGTTTCAAGGTCGGCAAGATCTGCCCTTACTTTCAGGCCGTTGATTTTGTCTATGGCGAAACCACCTGCGATGCCAAGAAAAAGACCTGGGAACTGCTGGATGAATATGTACCAACCCATGTGATGGAAATTCCCCAGATGAAGCGGGAAAAAGACAAGGCACTCTGGCTGGATGAGGTGAAGGAGTTCAAGGTTGCTGTAGACAAGATAACCGGTGTGGAGACCGGTTTTGACGAACTGCAGCAGGCCATTGTTACCATCAATGCCAAACGCAAGGCGCTTCAGCGCCTGAACCGTCTGCGCCACCACAATCCAGCTCCGATCAGTGGCAAGGATATGCTGCTGATCGAGCAGATAGCCTTCTATGACGAGCCCAATCGCTTTGTTGAAAAGGTCAACATCCTTTGTGATGAGTTGGAAGAGCGGATCAAACAGGGAATAGCCGTGGCTCCTGCCACAACACCACGAATCATGGTCTCTGGTACTCCGATGGCGCTTCCCAACTGGAAACTGCACAACATCATTGAGACCTCCGGCGCGGTGGTGGTGAATGAAGAAAGCTGTATCGGCACCCGCTACTACAAAGATCTGATTGACGAAGGTGCCACCACACTGGAACAGCAACTGGAGCGACTGACAGAACGTTACATGCAGATTGACTGCTCCTGCTTTACCCCCAACACCGAGCGAATTGACCAGGTACTGAAGGAATATGAAGAATCCGGGGCACAGGGAATTATTGATTACTGCCTGCAGTTCTGTCACACCTACAACATCGAGGCGGTCAAGCTGCGCAAGGCCTGCGAAGAGCGAGGCATCCCCTTCATGGCCATTGAATCGGATTACTCACCCGATGATGTGGGGCAACTCAAGACCAGGGTTGAGGCGTTCATTGAGCAGATCAGGGGGTAGTGGTGAAGGTAGGTGTTGATTTAGGCTCACGGACCATCAAGGTAGTGGCACTCAAAGAGGGGGCCATTACCTCTCACAACGTTACGGAAAGCGGATTCGAGCCCCACAAGCAGGCCCTTGCGTTTATTGCGGAATATGCACCGGCAAGGGCTGTCGCAACCGGATACGGACGCCACCTGGTGCAGCAACATGCTGAGGTGGATGTCATCACGGAAATCAAGGCCCATGCCATGGGAGCACGCTACTTCTTCCCCCAGTGCCGTACCATTCTGGATGTGGGGGGGCAGGATTCAAAGGTAATCAGCCTTACTAACGACGGTAAGATGCAGAATTTTCAGATGAATGATAAGTGTGCAGCCGGCACCGGGCGATTTCTAGAAATGATGGCAGTCTCACTGGGCTACAGTATGTCAGATTTTTGCGCCGCTGCAGCCAGTATTGACCAAGCCACCCCCATCAACAGTATGTGCGCCGTATTTGCCGAATCAGAGGTGGTTTCACTCAAGAACAGCGGCATGCCACCGGCTGAGATTGCAAGGGCGGTGCATCTGGCGGTTGCCAATCGTCTGGCAACCATGGTCCGTAAGGTTGGTTGTGGTGATCATCTGGTTTTTTCCGGTGGCGTTGCCAACAATAGGATTATGGTGTCGTTGTTGGAACAGGACTTGGGCGTGCCTGTGTTGGTACCTGAACACCCTTCAATTGTCGGTGCCCTGGGAGCCGCTCTTCAGGCTGAATTACTGCATCATGCAGAAATGGACTAAATCGAGTTTGGCTTACAGTTTTGAATTCTAGCAGTAGGCTGTTATTATTTTCCAGCCTACTTTATACGAAAGGATGTTCTAACCATGTGGACTGAGCGCTTCAGAATCCGTCCGGTTTCCCATTGCAAAGAAGGGTGCCGAATCCAGCCCGCCGGAATCCCCGGCGGGCGCACACAAATGCTGGTGTCAGGCTAGCCCAGATTAACAACCAGGCTGACATCGCCTCACCACGGGTACTGGATTCCTTTGTCCTGCTGGGTCTATCTGCACTGGTCCCTGCCTTGCATGCAAAAACAAACGCCAAAAGGAGCAGTCGTGCATCTCAATGACCTGATTACCAAGGCGCTCAATGACGAGCGCCTGACTGCTGATGAAATTGTGTACCTGCTCTCGCTACCGCCAACCTCATCCGAGAGCTATCAAGTGCTGGCTGCCTCACGGGCGCTTTCAGCCCGACTCTGTGCAAACAGGGCTGAGGTGCATGGCCAGTTTGCGCTCAATCTGGCCCCCTGCCCCAAAAACTGCATGTTCTGCTCCTTTGCTGCCAAAAACGGCATCTTTAAAGGATCTTCTCAGATCAGCCCGGACGATGCGGTTCAGACCGCCCTTGCCTTTGAACGAAACGGCGTCAACGCCATCTACCTGATGGCCACCGCTTCCTTCGATCTGGCCGAATTCTGTGAATATGGCAAAGAGGTCAGGCGACGGCTACACCCTGAAACGATCTTGATAGCCAACGTAGGGGATCAGCAGGAATCCGGGGCGCGCCTATTGAAAGATGCCGGTTTCAACGGCGTCTATCACGCTCTGCGGCTACGAGAAGGCACCGATAGCGACATTGCGCCGGATGCGCGCCTCAGGTCTATCAGGGGCTTCAAGGAAGCCGGTCTGGTGGTGGGAACCTGTGTCGAGCCGGTCGGCCCGGAACATAGCAACCAAGAACTGGCTGAACTGATCCTGTTCACCGCCGCGCACCAGCCGGCCTTCAGCGGTGCGGCACGCCGCATCAGTATCCCCGGCACCACCCTGGCGGAGCGGGGTATGATCAGCGAGCTGCGTATGGCCCAGATTGTAGCGGTCACACGACTGGCCGTACCCCACACCGTCATCGGCAACTGCACCCACGAACCCTGCGGCATCGGCGCCCTGGCCGGCGCAAACCTGTTCTGGGCCGAGAGCGGCGCAAACCCTCGCGACGTACTCGAGAAGACTGAAGAAGGACGCGGCCACACCGTTGCTCGTTGCAGCAGCATCTTCAACGAGGCCGACTGGCAGCTGCTCGAAGGTCCCTCAGCCTTTTTCAGCTGACCATGCTGCAGCTCTCCGTGATCATCCCGGTCCTGCAGGAACAGCAGCGGATCAACCGGACCGTTGCCGCGGTACGCCGCCAGGCCTCCAGGGCAGAGATTATTGTGGTGGATGGCGACCCTGCCGGCTCCACCCTGCACGTCATCACTGATCCGTCCGTTATCCAGCTGACAGCCCCGGCTGGCCGTGGCAACCAACTGGCCGCCGGTGCTGCCGTAGCTACCGGTGATACTATCCTGATGCTGCACGCCGATACGCTGCTACCTGACCATGCCTTTTGCGCCATTTCCTCAGCCGTTGGCAACGGAGCCGTCTGGGGCGCCTTCCGCTTGGGAATCGACACCCCCGGGCTAGCCTATCGCATCATCGAACATTTCGTAGACCTGCGCTGCAATCTGTTTACCCTGCCTTACGGCGATCAGGCTATCTTCGTGACCCGATCGGCACTCCAACAGATTGGCGGCATCCCTCCGCTTCCGCTCATGGAAGATGTTACGCTCTGTGATCGGCTCAAACGTTCGGGACACCGCTTCATGCTGCTGCCGACACGTGTGCAGACCTCAGCCCGCCGTTGGCAGAGAGACGGCGTTATCCGACGCACGCTGCACAACTGGTGGCTGCTACTACGCTATCGTTGCGGTTACAGCCCTGAAACCCTTACACAGCACTACCGTTGAAGCTTATGGGCTAACACAGCAAATCCATCCACTTGTCCGCACCACCACCGCGCAACTAATATTTTCCGTTCAATTGCATTGACAAAAATTTACTGTATACCTACAACGTAGCTTGATCGAAACAGGATTTTAAGCATCCCATTAGACCATAATTCAGATAGTCACAAACTCATGCTCAGAAATAAACGTATCATCTTCATTCTGCTGACGCTCTTGCTGCTAGCGCTGAACGTCCTGTTCGTCGCGCTTGAGTGGCGACGGACCAATCTGCAACTCAGGGATTCGCTGGCGGTTGAAGGGCAGACCCTCCAGGCCGCCCTCGATGTCACCCTCGAAACCACCTTTCACAACATGCTGCAGCTGGCTACCGTGATTGCCGAGGATCAGCGGGTACAACAACTCTTTCAGGCCGGCAAACATGCCGTAGCCCAAGAGGGTGGTGGCGCAGGCGGTCCCAGAGCTGCAGCGGCTCGTCAGGAATTGCTGCAGCTGGTGCTGCCGATGTGGCAGAAACAGATGCGCGATTATGGGGCCCGCCAATTGCATTTTCAGCTTGGCCCCGGATCGCTCAGTTTCCTGCGGGTGCATCAACCGGACAAGTTTGGCGACCGGATGGACCAGGTGCGCCATACGATCGTAGATGTCAACCGTGACCACAAGCCCCGCTCAGGCTTTGAAACCGGGCGGATCTATTCCGGACTGCGCGGGGTGGTACCGGTCTGGTCATCGGGCGATGAAAAGCAACGTGAATTTCTCGGTGCCCTTGAGGTCGGAACCTCCTTTGATCCGGTTCTGAAGACCCTGGATAACCGCACCGGACGCGGAGCAGCCGTGCTGCTCAACCGTGACCAGGTTGATCAGAACATGTGGCAGGAGTTTATCAAGCGCAACATGCTCGGAGGGGCGGCAGACGCACCGGACAGCTGCTATATCGAGGCATCATCGCGGCCCGAAGTCATACGGCTGCTGCGCAGTCCATCATTCAAGAACAGCTATCGCGGCGCCCACAACACCTACGTGCTGCATGACAGCGGGCAGACCTTTGCGATCACCCGTTTCCCCCTGTTTGACTATAAGGGCCTGCGCGACGGACACCCTGACCCGGTCGGCTCCATCCTGCTCTGGAGCGACATAACCAGCCGTTATACCGCCCACCGCAACGACCACCTCTTTATCATCATCTACGCCATCGGCAGCTTTCTGCTGTTTGAGTTGTTGTTGATCATGCTGTTTCGCTTTTCCTGTCGTCAGTTGCAAAAAACCATCGATGAACAAACTGCCAAACTAACCGAACTGGCTGAAAAAAATACCACCATCCTTCATTCGGCCGGCGACGGCATCATAGGACTCGATCAGCAGGGCTGCATGACCTTTGCCAATCGAGCAGCCGAACAACTGACCGGCTGGTCGATCGAAGAGATGAGCGGACGGAATATCCATGACCTGTTCTGCCACCTCAATGCTGCAGGTGAACGGACCGCCAGTGATGACTGTCTGATATTGCGCTGTTGTCGTACTGGCGGCAGCGCCGACATAAGTGGGGAGTTGTTCCGGCGTAAGGATGGCAGCAGCTTTCCGGTTGAATACCGGGTGACACAGTACCAGCATGAGGTGCACGGGGCAGTGTTGGTGTTTCGCGACATTACCGAACGCCAGGCGCTCGAACGAAAAGTCCGCTGGATGGCCTATCACGACTCGTTGACCGGGCTGCTCAACCGGACCGCCTTTGATGAAAAGCTGACCTGGCTGCAGGCACTGGCCCGCCGCGAACAGCAACAGATCGCCCTGCTGTATATCGACCTTGACGGCTTTAAATCAGTCAACGACCGCCACGGACACGATGCCGGTGACCAGGTCTTATACATCACAGCCAGCCGTCTGCTGGACACCCTGCGCGAGGTGGATCTGCTGGCGCGGATCGGCGGCGACGAGTTCATCGCCGCCCTGCTGGTGGAAGAAGGCAACGGTGCCGTGGCAGAGGGGGTCGCCCAACGGATGCTGGACAGCATGCAGGAACCCTTTTCCATCAACAACCAGCAGCTTGAGCTCGGCGTCAGTATCGGCATAGCGCACCACGATCCCCACGGCAGCGAAACCATCGAGCAGACACGCCTGCGGGCCGACCAGGCGCTCTATCAGGCAAAACAGCTGGGCAAGCACCGCTATGTGGTGCAGAGCAATGACCCATCCCAACAGTAACGACAAACTGATCGCGCTGTTTGTCAAACCTCCGGTGCCTGGACGGGTCAAGACCCGCCTTGCCAGAGACATCGGCGCTGTTGCAGCCTGTTCACTGTATTGCCGTCTGACCGAGGCTGTCATCAATCAGGCACATCAAAGCGGCTTTCAACTGGTGGTGATGTACGACGGCACCAGCCCTGAACAGCTACCGGCAAACTGGGTAGCGTCTGCATGGCGTTGCCTGCCACAGCAAGGCACAGATCTCGGCCAACGGATGGCAGCGGCCTTCAGCAAACTGTTTACAGAAAGAACGCACCAGGTGGTGTTGATCGGCAGCGATATCCCCGGCATTGACCACAACTACCTGCACCTGGCCTTCCAGATGCTTGCTAATCATGATCTGGTAGTCGGTCCGGCCCTGGATGGCGGCTACTGTCTGATCGGCTTCAATCGTCAAAGCTTCACGCCGGCAGTTTTTAGTAACATCCCCTGGAGCACTGATCAGGTTCTTGAGCTGACGCTGACACGGGCTGCTCGAGCCAGTCTGACGGTTGGGCTGCTGCCGACGCTGCAAGATATCGATACCCTGGCTGATCTGGAGTCAGTGGAACAACGGGGAGGACTACCCTGGAAAAACTAACCATTCGCTGCTGCAGGGAAGGCGAAACGCTACGGGTTCTCTTCGTGCTGTCCCTTCTGCTCACCGGCCTTGCGCATCATTTTATCTGCATACATCTGCGCATCGGCATGTTTGAAGGTTTGAGGAATATCGCTGCCCCTGTTTGCCGTGGCAACGCCCATCGAAAAATGAACGGCATAGGCGGGGTTGGCCTGATTAAAACGTTGCTGACAGCTGCGGATCCGCCTGATGACCTGAAGGGCGGCCTCCTCATCGGTTTTTGGCAACAACAGTGAGAACTCATCCCCACCGATCCGTGCCAGGGTACCCTCTGCCCCCAGGGCCTCACTCAGAACTTTTGCCACACTGACAATCAGATAATCACCGGCATCATGGCCGGCTGTGTCGTTCACCTGTTTCAAGCCATCCACATCAACAATGACAATACTGACCGGCACCTGCAGGCCATTCTGTAACCTGTTAAATTCTGAATCAAAATAAGATCGGTTATACAGACCGGTCAGGGAATCATGGGTGCTGACATGTTCCAGATGCAGCTCGGCTGATTTTCGGGCGGAAATATCCTCAAGCATGGTGATGATGTAGGGGGTAGCAAAGTCACTGGTAACTGCGAAGACCGTCAGCATGACCCACAACGAGATGCCATCACTGCGCACGTACCGTTTTTCAATATTGAAATAGGTGCGCCTGCCCTCAACCAGGTCTTTGATCAGCTCATCATCATCCTGCTCACCATCGGGGATTGAGATATCCGACAGGTTGTAACGGGTCAGATCGTTGATGCTGTAGCCCAGCATGGTTTCAACGGCGTGGTTTGCATCAAGGATCTTGCCCTGCTCGGTGACGATCATGATGCCGGTTACCGACTTGATAAAGATATCCTTGTACAGCTGCTTGCTGTTTTGCAGCACGCGAGCAAAGGCGGTCTCCCGCTCCAGCTTCAGCCTGAGCTGCTCCAGCTCTGCCTGATACTGTCGCAGCCTGCTGCAGACGGCGCCCAGTTCCTCAGCAAAACCCAGCTCCGCCGGAACCTGTTCGGGCACCTCCCCTGAGGCGAGCAGCTTCAGGTAGTTGCCAAGCGCGGATAATGTTTCACGATCAGTAGCACGCATACCCGTCTGTATACCTTACAATCAGTAGTCAGACAATCCTTGACAATCACACCCCACTGAAACGCCCTCCAGCTGCAACTTTTTTTGACCGTCGTCATGGCGCCACCAGATAGAGCGTACTAGCGTAGCGACATTCCGACCAAGGAGGAGTCATGCGTTACCCTATCATCACCCTGATCACCTGTCTGCTGATTACATCACGAGCCGAGGCATTTGAATGTAAGGTCTGCCACAGCAAAAACCCGGCCATGGTCAGGATGCACACCGCGTTGCGCGGCCAGGGCTGTTTCGGCTGCCACAAGCCGGGTGACAAGCTGATGGGCAAAGGCCAGCCCAAGGATCGTGACAGCCTGCTTAAACGCCGCCAGAGCGAGGAAATCTGCCTGCCCTGCCACCGTCAAACAGCCGGCGAACAACCAAAAGACTGATTTCGTCTTTTATTTGACCACCGTCATGCATTTAGTACTGAAACAACGCTACGGTGATACCAGAAACGATCAAGGAGGCAGCCATGCAATTCGCAAACGAACTCGGCAACCAGGCCATACAGGACGTACTCACCAACCACCCGGAGATCGGCGCTATCCTCGCCCGCTTTGACATCGGCTGCATCACCTGCAAGGTGGGCATCTGCCTGCTGAAGGATGTGGTCTCGATCCACGGACTGTCCAAAGAAGATGAAGCAAAGATTGAACAAGAGATAAACAACCATCTGAAAACAAAAGGAGCATAATCATGGGAAATCTGGGATGTGGCTGCCCCGGCAGCATGGCACGCGTGATTGAACGTACCGAAACTGAAACCAACACCAGCATCAAGGCCCCCTCGGAACTGCGGCAGTGGCCGGTGCAATTGCACCTGCTGCCACCTACGGCACCGTACTTCAAGGATGCCGAACTGCTGGTCTGCGCCGATTGCGTCGGCTTTGCCATGGGCAGTATGCACGCCGACCTGCTGAAAGGTAAAGCCCTGGCCATCGCCTGCCCCAAGCTGGATGATACGGCGCCCTACATCGAAAAACTGGCCCAGATCATCAATATCAACAACACCCCCAGCGTAACGGTGGCCATCATGGAAGTGCCCTGCTGCCGCGGTCTGTCGATGATGGTGGCCGAGGCGGTGAAACAGAGTGGCCGGGAGGTGCCGGTGGAGACCGTAATCATCGGTGTGGATGGTGAAAGGAGGAACTGATGGCAACCAACATCACGCAAACCCTGGTTGATGAACATAAACTGATCCTACGGATGATCGCCTTGCTGGATCAGAATGCGCCCAAAACCGCTGCCGGTCAGTACACCAACTGGCAGTTCTACCTGGATGGCATCGACTTCATCCGTCAGTATGCCGACCGCTTTCACCATGCCAAGGAGGAGGATGTGCTGTTCGAAGCACTGGTGGCAAACGGGATGCCCCGTGAGCACAGTCCGGTGGCGGCCATGCTGATGGAGCACGACCTGGGGCGCTCCCATGTACGCCAGCTGGAGGAAGCGGTGCGTGAGGCCCAGGCTGGCCGCAGCGAACGCTACCCCGTAATAGCCGAACACGCCCTGGCCTATGCCGAACTGCTCAAGGACCATATCGCCAAGGAAGATACGGTGCTCTACCCCCTGGCGGAACGGGTGCTGCCGGAGGAGATGCGTGCAGACATCCTGCAGCGCTATCAGACTGCAGAACAACGCATACCGGAAGGTTTCAGCCAACACTACGGCCAGATTGTCGAACAGTACGAAATCAGCTGAAGGTACCTGTTATAAACAGTTTTTCAGACCGCTTGCCCCACTAGGGGGCAGGCGGTTTTTTTCTATTTAATTCACCGGCAAAAAACGTTTTTTTGACATGGGTCAAGGCTGCGATAAACTATTGTTTTATGATCGCGATACAATCAACCGAGGCGAAAGGGGGAAGCCATGAAGCTCGTGTGCGGTATAAGCTGTCTGCTCATCATGTTGCTGACCATGATCACTGAACCGTTTGCAGACCAGGCAGCCGATGCAGCCGTGGCGGGTGACGCCAAACGGGGCGCGGCCCTCTTTTCGGGCTCTCTCCCCTTTGCCAAAGGGGCTGCCCCCTGCGGGGCCTGTCATGCCCTGACAAACCGGGGCGTCAACGGCGGAAAGATGGCCGGTGACCTGGGCGATCTGTTCACCCCCGACGGTGCCGATGTCATCAAAGATGCCATTGTGGCCATCGAAGCCCCTGCCATGAAAAAGATGTATACCGCCCACCCCCTGTCCGACCAGGAATATGCTGATCTGACTGCCTTTGCCCGCCAGCCGCTGCCGGAACACCAGCCGGCGCCGGGCCGGTCATTGCCCTTGGCCGGCTTGGGTGCTGTCGGACTGTTTCTGATCGGATTCGCACTGTACAAGAGGAGGATTTCCTGATGGCCGACAACCGGATCAAAGACAAGAGCTGCTGTGGCGGACGGGATTGGGAAGAGTTCTATCGTAACCGCTGGCAGTACGACAAGGTGGTGCGCAGTACCCACGGCGTCAACTGCACCGGCGGCTGCAGCTGGATGGTGCATGTCAAGGACGGCATTGTCGGCTGGGAGCTGCAGGCCAACGACTACCCCCAACTGAGCGGTGATATTCCAAACCACGAACCGCGTGGCTGTCCGCGTGGTATCAGCTACTCCTGGTATCTCTACAGTCCGCTGCGGGTTAAATATCCCTACCTGCGCGGTGCGCTGCTGGATCGTTGGCAAGAAGCCCGCGCACAGCATGACGACCCGGTGGCCGCCTGGGCCAGTATTGTCGAAAATCCCGACAAGCGCGCCAGTTACACCTCCCAACGGGGCATGGGCGGCTTCCGCCGAGCCGATTGGGAAACCGTGGTGGAGCTGATCGCCGCCTCCACGGTCTATACCTCCAAGAAACATGGACCAGACCGGATCATCGGCTTTACCCCGATCCCGGCCATGTCCATGATCAGCTATGCCGCCGGCACCCGTTTTCTGCAACTGCTGGGCGGGGTCTGCATGAGCTTCTACGACTGGTACTGCGACCTGCCGCCGGCCTCACCCCAGGTCTGGGGCGAGCAGACCGATGTCTGCGAATCGGCGGACTGGTACAACGCCTCCTACATCGTACTGTGCGGGGCCAACCTGCCCCAGACCCGCACCCCCGATTCACACTTCATGACCGAGGCCCGCTACCGTGGCGCCAAGGTAGTGGTCATGTCACCGGACCTGAACATCGCCAGCAAGTTTGCCGACACCTGGCTGCCGGTGGAGCAGGGCCACGACGGCGCCTTCTGGATGGCCCTGAACCACGTACTGCTGAAGGAATTTTACGTTGATCGCCAGGTGCCGTTTTTTGAGGACTACGCCCGCCGCTACACCGACCTGCCGTTCCTGGTGAAGCTGGAACAGCGCGATGGCATCTGGCAGGCCGGCGAACATCTGCGCGCCTCTGAACTGGAGCGCAGCGCCGGGATGGAACAGGGTGAATGGATCCTCTGCGTCTCGGACAGGGACGGCGCCATCCGCATCCCCAAAGGCAGCCTGGGGATGCGCTGGGATTCCAAACCGGGCAACTGGAACCTGGACATGACCGACGTGCTGGACGACCAGCCGATCGACTGCGCCTTAAGTCTGCTGGGCGATCGGGCAACCAGCGTCTGTTTCCGCTACGAGGGTGAGCAGGATGCCCTGCGTGAAGTACCCTGCCGCAGCATCAAAACCGTGAACGGCGAAGTACTGGTAACCACCGTTTTTGACTTGCTGTTGGCCCAGTTTGGGGTATCCCGTGGCCTGGGTGGTGATTATCCGGCCAGCTACGATGATGACAAACCGTTCACCCCGGCCTGGCAGGAAAAACATACCGGGGTCGGCCGTGAAACCCTGCTGCAGATCGCCCGTGAATGGGGCGAGAACGGCGAAAAGAGCACCGGCCGCAACATGGTGATCACCGGCGCCGGTGTCAACCATTGGTATCACAACGATCTGATCTACCGTTCCTTCATCACCGCCCTGCTGTTGACCGGCAGCGTCGGGCGTAACGGCGGCGGCATGGCCCACTACGTTGGTCAGGAGAAAGTTGTGCCGCTGGCCCCCTGGACCGCCGTGGCCATGGCCCAGGACTGGGTCAAGCCGTCGCGACTGCAGAACACCCCCAGCTTCTGGTACATCCATTCCGACCAGTGGCGCTATGACCGCAACTTTACCGACTATTTCAAGCCCGAAACCGGTGAAAATATTCCGGCCCATGCGGCCGATGTCAATGCCAAGGCGGTACGGCTTGGCTGGCTACCCTTTGCGCCGCACTTCAACGACAGCCCGTTGCGGTTGATGCAGCAGGCCCACGAGGCCGGAGCAACCGACGATGCAGCTGTCCGGGCCTGGCTGGTTAAACGGTTGCAAAGCGGCGAGACCCGTTTTGCCATTGAAGATCCTGATGCGCCGGAAAACTTCCCCCGCCTCTGGTTCATCTGGCGTTCCAACGCCATCTCAGCCAGCGCCAAGGGCCACGAATACTTCCTCAAACATGTACTGGGCGCACCCAACAGCACGGTTACGGCCAGCGAGGTTGCCAAAGACCAGGTCACGGAACTGGTCTGGCGCGACAAGGCCCCGGAAGGCAAAATGGACCTGATCGTGGACCTGAACTTCCGGATGGATACCTCCACGGTCTACTCGGACATCATCCTGCCGGCCGCCACCTGGTACGAAAAATCGGATGTCAACACCACTGACATGCATTCCTTTGTCAACTGCATGGATGCGGCGGTGCCGCCCTCCTGGGAATCCAAGGCCGACTGGAAGATCTTCAGCATGATCGCCAAAAAGGTCAGCGAACTGTCTGCCCCCCACTTCCCGGAACCGTTCAAGGATATCATTGCCGCCCCGCTGCTGCACGATACGCCGGGCGAGATCGCCCAACGCCGGGTGAAGGACTGGAAACAGGGCGAGTGTGAGCCGATACCAGGCAAGACCATGCCCAACCTGGCCATCGTGGAGCGCGACTACGTCAATCTGTACAACCGCTTTATGTCGCTGGGTCCCAACATCGCCCATCTGGGGGCCCACGGGGTCAACTGGGATGCCGACGATGTCCATGCCGACCTGCTGAACAGGCTGCCGACCCGTTCCTGGGGTGGCAAAACCTATATTGACCTGGAGGATGAGCGGAACGTAGCCGATACCCTACTGGCCTTTGCTCCTGAAACCAATGGCGAACTGGCCGTTCGGGCCTACCAGAACATGGAGGCCCGCATCGGCAAACCGTTGGCCCATCTGGCCGAAGGCAGCCGAAATGTCCGGATCAGCTGGGATGACATCACCCGCCAGCCGCGCCGTTTTCACAATTCACCGGTCTGGAGCGGACTGGTCGATGGCGGTCGTCCCTACTCGCCCTATGTGCTGAATGTGGAGCATGGTGTGCCTTGGCGCACCTTGTCCGGCCGTCAATCACTCTATCTGGACCACCCCTGGTACACCTCGTTCAACGAAGGGCTGCCCACCTTCAAGGGCAAACTGCCTGCTGCGGTGTTGGACGAGCTGCAGGAAGGAGCTCAGGACGGTCTGGTGCTGAACTTCCTGACCCCCCACGGCAAGTGGGGCATCCACTCCACATATACCGACAACCTGCGGATGCTGACCCTCTCCCGCGGCGGCCAGGTGGTCTGGCTGAACCATGAGGATGCGGCCCAGGCGTGCATTGAAGACAACGAAGGGGTGGAGCTGATCAACAACAACGGGGTGGTGGTCTGCAAGGCGATCGTCTCGTCCCGGATCCCCAAGGGGTCGGTCTTCATGTATCACGCCCCGGAACGGACCATTAACATCAAGAAATCCCGCAAGACCGGCAAGAAGGGTGGCGTCCACAACAGTCTGGCCCGGATCCGCCTGAAGCCGACCCTGATGCTGGGAGGCTATGCCCAGTTTTCCTATTATTTCAACTACTGGGGGCCCACCGGGGTCAACCGCGACTGCTATGTGGTGGTCAGAAAGTTGAGGGGGTGAGGCGATGAATGTCAGATCTCAACTGGTGATGGTATTCAACCTGGACAAGTGCATCGGCTGCCACACCTGCAGCATCGCCTGCAAGAATATCTGGACCGACCGCCAGGGCGCCGAATACATGTGGTGGAACAATGTCGAAACCAAGCCGGGCATCGGCTACCCCAAAAACTGGGAAGATCAAGAGCATTATAAAGGCGGTTGGATCAATGATGGCGGCGAACTGCGCCTGAAGGGGCTGGGCAAAGGCCCCACCCTGCTGAACATGTTCTTTCAGCCGAACATGCCGGCCATTACCGATTACTACGAACCGTTCGACGTGGATTATGCCAACCTGCACGGCGCCCCCAAGGGGGATGATCAGCCGACCGCCGATATCGTCTCACAGATATCCGGCCAGAAGATGGAGGAGGTTACCAGCGGCCCCAACTGGGACGACGATCTATCCGGCTCGGGCCAGTATGCCGCCAACGACCCGAACCTGGCCGACGCCTCGATCATCGAAGACTACGGCCGGATCTTCATGCAGTATCTGCCCCGGCTGTGCAACCACTGTCTTAACCCGGCCTGCGCCGCCTCCTGCCCCTCGCGGGCCATTTACAAGCGTGGCGAAGACGGCGTGGTGCTGGTTGACCAGAATATCTGTAAAGGCTGGCGTTTCTGCACCAGTGCCTGCCCCTACAAGAAGGTCTATTACAACTGGACCACCGGCAAGGCCGAAAAGTGCATCTTCTGCTTCCCCCGTACCGAAACCGGTCAGTGCAACGCCTGTTCGCACAGCTGCGTCGGCCGGATCCGCTACCTGGGGGTGCTGCTGTACGATGCCGATGGGGTGGAACAGGCACTGAAACAACCTGACGACAAACTGGTTGAGGCCCAGCGGGCGTTGATCCTTGACCCCCACGATCCGGCGGTGCAGCAGGCGGCCCGTAAAAACAACATACCTGACCACTGGCTGGATGCGGCCTGCAACTCGCCGGCCTACACCCTGGTGAAGGAACAGGGGATGGCCCTGCCGCTGCATGCCGAGTTCCGCACCATGCCGATGGCCTACTACATCCCGTCGCTCTCGCCAGTGATCGCTAAGCATGGCGATCTACACGAGGTGGCGAAACACGGCCTGATCCCTGCTCTGGAGCAGTTGCGGGTGCCACTCGACTATCTGGCAAGCCTGCTGGGTGGCGGTAATCAGCAGGTGGTGGCGCAGTCACTGGCCAAGCTGATTGCACTGCGGGTCTGGATGCGGGCCAAAAATCTGGGCGAAACCGCCGACCCGGCGCTGTTGGCCGAGGCCGGCTTGGACGAAACCTCCGCCACCAAGCTGTATCGCCTGTTCACCGTGGCCAGCTACCGTGAACGCAGTATCATCCCGGCGCAACAGCGCGAATCCGAGCAACCATACCTCCGCAAGGGAGGCCGCGGCTTTGGCGTCCTCAAGACACCGCGGGGTGGCGTATGAGCAGAACCGACGTGTATCAGGCGCTCGCCGCCATGATCGCCTATCCCCGTGACCGGCAGGAACTGCTGGACAGCTACGCCGTGGTTGCCCGTCATCTGCAGGAGCGGGGGTTGACGCTGCCGACGGCTCCGTTTGGCGAAACCGTGACCAGCTCATCGCTGGCTGAACTGCAGGAGACCTATGTGGCGCTGTTCGATTTCAATGCCGCCCTGGCCCCCTACCTGGGACATCACCTCTATGGCGACAACCAGAAGAAAGGGGCCTACCTGATCGGCCTGAAGGGTGAATTCCGGCGCTTCGACTTCACGCCGGCCAGCAACGAACTGCCGGACCACCTGGAGATACTGCTGCGGTTTCTGGCCCATCTGGATCAGCACGAGCGGCCCGCCTTCCTGCGCAGCCAGGTGCTGGCAGGACTGCACAAGCTGGAACAGGCCTTTGCACAGCGTTCCGACTGCCCGTGGGCTTATACCATTGCGGCAACCGGCGCGATCTGCGCTGCTGACTGCGAGGAGGTGACGTCATGCTGAATACCCTGGTCTTTGTGATTCTGCCCTATGTGGCCCTGACACTGGTGCTGGCGGTCACCCCCTATCGCCTGTTTACCAACCGCCTGCGCTGGTCGTCCTACTCAACCCAGTTTCTGGAGCGCAAGGCGCTCTACTGGGGGATCAATCCCTGGCACTACGGCATCATTCCGGTGCTGGCAGCCCACCTGTTTGCTGTCATCTTTCCTGCTACCACCTCCCGGCTGGTGGGTGACCCGACCCGGCTGCTGGTGGTTGAAGCCACCGGACTGGGGCTTGGCATCATGGCGCTGATCGGCTGTCTGATCCTGATCCTGCGGCGGGCCAACGCACCGATACTGAACAAGGTTACCTTCTGGGCTGATTGGTTGGCGCTGCTGCTCCTGCTGCTCCAGACCGCCAGCGGCATTGCGGTGGCGATCACCAACAGCTGGGGGGCCCAGTGGTATCCTGCCACGGCAACCCCGTACCTGCGCTCGCTGCTGATGCTCAACCCGCAACCTGAGTATCTGATCGGCATCTCCACCATCTTTACCTTGCATGTGGCCGGCGCCTTCCTGCTCTTGGCAGTACTGCCGTTCACCAAGCTGGTGCACCTGTTGTTCCTGCCGCTGGATTTCCTCAAGGACCCGCCGATTCCGTACCGCTGGCATTCCTTGCCGGAAAACAGCAAAGAATAGAGGCCGCCGATGGCATCCCAGACCCACAAACAGCTTTCAGTCCTGACCGGCAGCACGCTGGCCTTCACGGTCTGTTTCGCGGTCTGGGTGATGTTTTCGATCATCGGCATTCCGATCAAGATCAGCCTGAACCTGAACGAGACCCAGTTTGGCCTGCTGACCGCCACCCCGATCCTGTCCGGTTCGCTGATCAGACTGCCGCTGGGGATGTGGACCGACAAATACGGTGGCCGGATTGTATTTCTGATATTGATGCTCTGCACGGTACTGCCGATCTATGCCATCGGTGATGCCACTAAATATTGGCATTTTCTGGTGTTGGGGCTGTTAATAGGTGTGGCTGGCGGCTCGTTCTCAGTGGGGATCAGCTACGTGGCACGCTGGTTCAGCAAGGCCCGCCAGGGGTTTGCCATGGGCATCTTCGGTGCCGGTAATGCCGGGGCCGCCGTAACCAAATTCGTGGCCCCCTCGCTGGTAGCCGCCTACGGTTGGCAGATGGTGCCCAAGGTGTACGCTGTGGCGATGCTGATAACCTGCGGCCTCTTCTGGCTACTAACCTATTCCGACCCATCTCACCGGGTCGGTTCATCGGTCACCATGCGAGATCAATTGCTGGCCCTGAAAGACCCGCGGGTCTGGCGCTACTGTCAGTACTACGCCATGGTGTTCGGCGGCTATGTCGGGCTGTCGCTCTGGATGACCAAGTACTACATCAGCGAGTATGGCCTCTCGATCCAGACCGCAGCGCTGGTGGCAGCCATCTTTGTGCTGCCCTCAGGGGTAATCCGCGCCCTGGGCGGCTGGGTCTCTGACAGGGTCGGCGCCCACGCCGTAACCAACGCCATCCTGTGGATCTCATGGGTCTGCCTGTTTCTGCTCTCGCTGCCCCAGGGGGGCTTTACGGTCAAGACCACACAGGGACAGGCCAATTTTGTGGTTGGCCTGAATGTCTGGGTGTTCACCGCGCTGCTGTTTGTGGTCGGTATCGCCTGGGGATTCGGCAAGGCCTCGGTGTTTAAACATATTGCCGACGAATACCCCAAAAACATCGGGGTGATCTCCGGGATCGTCGGTTTGATGGGCGGCTTGGGCGGATTTGTACTGCCGATTGTGTTCGGCGCCCTGGTTGACCTGACCGGTATCCGCAGTTCAGCCTTCATGTTCCTGTTCGCCATGACCTGCCTGTCGCTGGTGCTGATGTTTTTCAGCAGCTCCAACCGCAAAGGTTCACAAAAATTCAAAATCGCTGAGATTCTCGAATAACGGATCAGCACAAGGAGCCTTCCATGGCACGCATACTTACCACCTGGACACCTGAAGACAAGCAGTTCTGGGAACAGCACGGCAAAGCCGTTGCCTCCCGGAACCTCTGGATATCGATACCGGCTCTGCTGTTGGCTTTCGCGGTCTGGATGGTCTGGTCGATGGTGGTGGTGAAACTGCCGGATATCGGCTTCAGCTATACGCCGAACCAGCTGTTCTGGCTGGCGGCCCTGCCGGCGCTCTCCGGCGCCACTCTGCGTATCTTCTATTCCTTCATGGTGCCGATCTTCGGCGGACGGCGCTGGACCGCCATCAGCACCGCCTCGCTATTGCTGCCGGCCATCGGCATCGGTTTTGCCGTGCAGAACCCAGGCACCAGCTACAGCACCATGGTTGTTTTGGCACTGCTGTGCGGCTTCGGCGGCGGCAACTTCTCCTCCAGCATGTCCAATATCAGCTTCTTCTACCCCAAGGCCCAGAAGGGCACCGCACTGGGAATGAACGCCGGACTGGGTAACCTGGGGGTCAGCACCATGCAGTTCCTGGTGCCGGTGGTAATCACTTTCGGCCTGTTCGGCTCATTGGGCGGAGAGCCGCAACTATGGGTCAAAGGGGCGATCACCAAGCAACTCTGGCTGCAGAACGCTGGCTTTGTCTGGGTGCCGTTCATCGTGATTGCCACCATCGCAGCCTGGTTCGGCATGAACGACATCGCATCGGCCAAGGCATCCTTCAGCGAACAGGCGGTGATCTTCAGACGCAAGCATAACTGGCTGATGTGCTGGCTCTACCTGGGGACCTTCGGCTCCTTCATCGGTTTTTCAGCCGGCTTTGCACTGCTCACCAAAAAGCTGTTCCCGGCGATCGATCCCACCCAGTACGCCTTTCTGGGGCCGCTGGTGGGGGCGATTGCCCGGCCGATCGGCGGCTGGATTGCGGACAAGCTGGGCGGCGCCAGGGTCACCTTCTGGACCTTCATCGGCATGGTGCTGGCGGTCTTCGGCGTGCTGGCCTCCATGCCAACCGCCACGAGCGCCGGCAGCTTTATCATGTTCATGGTCATGTTCATGCTGCTGTTCACCCTGACCGGCGTTGGCAATGCCTCCACCTTCCGGATGATCCCGATCATCTACCTGACCGAGCATCAACGTGCTACAGTCGGACGTGATGAGGCCCAGATCAATGTCGACGCTGCCAAGGAGGCGGCTGCGGCGCTCGGTTTTGCAGGAGCATTGGGGGCCTATGGTGGTTTCTTCATCCCCAAGAGTTTCGGCACCTCGCTGGCCATGACCGGCAGCCCCAGTGCAGCACTGTACGGCTTCATCATTTTTTACGTCAGTTGCATTCTCATGACCTGGTGGTATTACAGCCGCAAGAACGCCCCGATGCCCTGTTGACAACAAAGGAGAACGAATCATGGAACAGCTTGAAACCTTCCTGCAGCAAACCCTGAACGAATCCCAGGACGCCATCCTGATTGCCGACCGGCAGGGAATCATCCGCTACTGGAACGCCGGCGCCGAGCGGATCCTGGGGTTTACGGCCGCCGAGGCGATCGGCCAATCATTGGATCTGTTTATTCCGGAGAAGCTGCGGGGACGTCACTGGGAGGGCTACCACCGGGTGATGGCGTCTGGTGAAACCAAGTACAAGACCGGCCTGCTCTCATCACCGGGGGTTCGCAAGGATGGCAGCCAGGTATCGCTGGAGTTCAGCATGGTACTGCTGCACGACGATGACGGCACCATGCAGGGCTGCGCCTCGATCATGCGGGATGTGACCGAGCGCTGGCTGAAAGAGAAGGAGCTGAAGCAACTCTTGGCGGATTGTGAAACTAAATTGACGACGGGTTAATCACCACCCCCACCGCCAGAGGGCCAGGATCAGGACGATCAGAAACACGATGGTCAGGTTCATGTAGGCCATGGTGTAGAACACCCGCAGGTGCAGCGGAGTTTTCTCCGCGCGGTAAGCAAGCAGCTTGCCAACCACCGGCAAGCGCTGTAGACGATCCTCATCGTGGGGAGCCTGTTTCAGCGCCTCGCTCAGGTCCATGCCGGCGTTGTGACGCGCCATATGCTGACCCTGTTTCCACAGGGCGCTGGCGGTTGCATCATAAATCAGGCCGTTATAGACAAGGTAGGCTGGCCGTCCCTCCTTGCCGTCACAGACGCTAAGCTCGGCGCTGGTCATGTCGCCGCCCGTAACCAGCGTGGCTGATGCCTGTATATTCTTTTTGAGACGCGGACCGATCACCGTCACGACTACTGCGGCTGACGAGACCATGACCAGATACAACCCAATCTTGACTAGCAACAGCAGGCCAAAACGGGTGTGCAGCAACACCTCAAGGGAAGGGACACGGTAGTAGGTCAGTACCAGGCCGGTCAGCCCCATCACCAGCATCGACAGGACGCCGACCCGCACTTCACCGCGCGGCAGACCGCTGGCGGCATAGGCCGGTTTCAGCACCAGGTGGACGTACAGGATGGTGCCGAACCAGAGGATAGCGGTCAATAGATGAAGATAACCGACCGCCAACCGGAAGCCTTTTACAGCCGTGGGCATCGTGCCCGGCTGCGACGGAGGATGCTGCTCGGCACTGAACGCCTTCCCGTCGGCAGTCAATTCACCGCCGCCGCCAGGGTCCAGATGACATGCGGAACAGGCCAGGCCGGTTTGCCGGGCATACTCTTCCGTGGCACAACCGACAGCGGGCAACACGAGCAGCACAAACAAGATAATGCAGGACAATGAATGCTTCATGGCAGGTGTCAATCTCCGGCGTCTGAAGGTAGCTACTGGAACGATCATACAACAAACTGCTCCTGCTGCAAGGAGCACGGGGAATGAGGAGTTACTGCGATGAAAAAAACTGCAACAGCTGAAACGACCATCGGCGAAATTGTTGCCGCTGATTATCGAGCAGCAGAGATTTTTGAAAAACATGGGATCGACTTCTGTTGCGGAGGCAAGACTCCCCTTGCCGAAGCCTGTAACAACAAGGGGCTCAAGCTTGAGATACTCATGAATGAACTGGCTTCGCTACAAGCTGAACCGGTTGATCGAGGCCAGAACTACTCAGCTTGGTCGCTTTCATTTCTTGCCGACTATATTGTCAACACCCATCATGAGTATCTCAAGGAAAACGATGATCAGATCGTCGCCTATACCCAAAAGATCGCATCAGTACATGGTGCGCGCCATCCCGAAGTAATCAAGATTGCGGTTATTTTCGAGAAGATCGCCACAGATCTGGTTGCGCACCTCAAGGAGGAGGAAGAGGTATGCTTCCCGGCGATCAAGCGGGCGGAAGCCGCAAGTATAAGCGGCAACCAACCTGACACCAAAGACCGTGAAACGATCAAGAATTCCCTGGTCCGGCTTCATCGCGAACATGAAGAGGTCGGTGACGCCATCCATGAAATCCGCGGCCTTGCCAACGGTTTCAGCCTACCGGATGACGTTTGCAACACCTTTATGCTTACCTATCGGAAGCTGAATGAATTCGAAGAGGATCTCCACAAACATGTGCATCTGGAGAACAACATCCTCTTTCTCAAGGCGGCGACTCTTTGAATTTGTGGGGAGTGCCTGCACTTCAATTCGGCCTGTTTACACGTTCAAAATCATTAAAGGAGGTACAAAGGCATGGGTAAAACAGTGCGCGTCGATCAGGATGCATGCATCAGTTGTGGACTCTGCATAGACAACATCCTACTACACCTCCCGTCCCTCCCCGGTCTCCTCATGGGTGACACCGTCGCGAATGTGGTAAATCCGTTTGAAGGTGGGAATGATCTTTTCATCATGGGTCACGACAATGACAGCGGTCTGGTACTGCTCGGCCATCTGGTTGAGGATGCGGATCACCGCCAGGGCCCGCTGGCTGTCCAGGGGCGCGGTGGGTTCATCGGCCAGGATCACCGGCGGACGGTTGATCAGCCCCCGTGCGATGGCCACCCGTTGCTGCTCACCGCCGGACAGCTGCGAGGGCATGGCGCTGATCCGATGCTGCACCTCCAACGCTGTCAAAAGTTCATGGGCCCGCGCACGGGCCTCCTGATTGGCCACGCCGGCCAGCATCGGTAACAGGGCTACATTGTCGGTCACATCCAGGAACGGGATCAGGTAGGGCGCCTGAAAGACAAAACCGATCTTGTCCCGACGCAGGGCCCGCAGATCCTTCACCTGCCAGCCGTTGTCGTAGATCACCTCGTCCCCCAGCACCATCCGGCCGGCAGTGGGGTCGATCACCGCCCCCAGGCATTTCAGCAAGGTGCTTTTGCCCGAACCTGAAGGCCCCACCAGTCCCACCACCTCGCCGGGCGCCACCTGCAGATCGACCCCTTTCAAAGCATCAACCGCCGTATCGCCACTGCCGTAGCGTTTTGTAAGGCCTTCGATCCGAATACCCTTGCCCTGCCCCATCGTTATCCTCCTATCGCTTCAGCCGGATCAACCTTAAGCGCCATCCGAATGGCGACCAGACTGGCCAGCAGACAGATACCCATGACCACCGCAAAGCCGATCAGGGAGTCAATCGGCACCAGCAGCACATACTTGGGAAAATAGGGTGCCGCAAAGGTGGCGCTGATCTTGCCGACCACAAACCCGATCACCCCCAGGGCCAGTGACTGCTGGACGATCATGGCGGCGATGGTACGGTTACGGGTGCCGATCAGCTTGAGCACGGCAATCTCCCTGATCTTGTCCATGGTGAGGGTGTAGATGATAAAGGCCACAATGGTGGCGCTGACCAGGGCCAGGATCACCAGAAACATGCCGATCTGCCTGGCCGAGGTGGCGATCAGCTTGCCCACCAGGATCTCTTCCATCTGGGCGCGAGTGTAGACGGTCAGCCGTTTCCAGCGTCGGATCGATTCGGCCACCTGCTCCGGGTCATGACCTTCCTGTACGGTTACCAGCACCGCATTGACATAGGGATTGCTGCTCTGGGAGGCATGCAGGGCATCGAGCAGGCCGGGAACACCGGGGCGATTGAGCGAGGGGTTGGCCTCGGTGCGCCGCCTGTTCTGCCAGATGGCGTCGTTGTCTTTTAAAAATTGGGCTTCCTGGGCATCTTTCAGCGGGATAAAGACCATCGGGTCGCCGCTGGAGGAGACCATGCGACGGGTCAGGCCGACCACGGTGTAACGATTGCGGCGGATATCAAGCTGGTCGCCAACCTTGAAGCCGGTGGCCAGGTCGGCCACCGCCTCGTAGTGGCCACGGGTCATCTGACGACCGGCCACCAGGTAGGTCGGCCAGCCCGGCAACGTGCCGGCCATGCCGGGCGCCACGCCGACAACCATCGAGCGCACATCAGTAGCACCTTTACGCACCTGCATGGTCAGGTAGGTCACGTTGGCGGTCTGGGCCACTCCCGGCATCGAGCGGATGCTGCGGTACAGATCGTCGTAAACACTGGATGATTCGGCATAGGGTCCCAGGGTATTACGCTGCACCACCCACAGATCGGCGCCACTGTTGTCCAAAAGTGCCCGGCCGTCAGCGACCATTCCCCGGTAAACCCCGGCCATGACCAGCGTCACGCCGATCAACAAACCCAGACCGAAACCGGTGAAGACGAATTTTCCCCAGCCGTGGAGAATATCACGTCCGGCAAGACTGATCATCGCCGGGCTCCGGGTATCTGTGCTACCTGTCTGATGCGGCTGCGGGGCGTAAGCGCCCGCTCGCTGTAGATCACCACCTGCTCTCCGACGGCAAGCCCTTCCCGCACCTGCACCCGTCCTTCGAGATCGGTCGCCCCCAGCATGACAGGCGCAAAGCGCAGATCGCCATTGCTGATCAGCCACACCCCGATGCGATTATCCAGACGGCGGATGGCGGCGTTGGGGATCACCGGGGCAGCCGGCAGCGATGGCAGATCAATTGTCACTTCCGCAACCTCTCCCACCGGCGGCAGTTGGGCCGGCACCTGCTCAAACACCACCTTGGCCAGGGTCTCTTCAGTCACCAGATCGGCCTTCGGTTCAAGACGGGCCACCCGTCCCTTCAGCACCTGCCCCTTGCGTGAACGCAGCTCGATCTGTGCCGGCAGCCCGGCAACGATCCCTGCCGCGCTGATCTGATCAAAGCGGACATTGATCCAGAGGGTGGCGGGATCAATCACCTCAAGCACGCCCTGACCGGCAACCACCGTAGTGCCTGGTTCCAATTCACGCTGCGCAACCAGACCGTTAACCGGTGAGACCAGATGCAGGTTACGCCGTTGTGCCTGCAAGGCGGCAAGCTCGGCCCTGGCGCGAACCGTCTCTTCCCGTGCAGAAGCCAGCACCGCATTGGCGATCGCCAGTTCCTGGCGCTTGGCAAGCACCAGTTCCTCACTGGCAGCACCAACAGTCAGCAGCTCATCATATCGACGCCCCTGACCAGCGGCATACTGCTGGCGAGCCTCAGCCTCAAGCAGCGCAGCTTCTGCACGTTTGATCGACGCCTGTTGCGACCGGATACGATCGTCAAGGTCGACCGGGTCCATCTCGCCCAGCACCTGACCGGCCTTCACCAGATCACCGACCTGTACCTCGACCCGCTTGATCCTGCCGGCAACGGTAGGGCCTATCCGGTAACTGTAACGGGCCTCCACGGTTCCCACCCCGAACAATGCCGGCGTTATCTCCGCAGACTGAACCGTGGCCAGCGTCACGGCAACCGGCGCCAACGGCCCGGAGCGCAGCGCCACGTACACAAACAGCAGCAGCATCGGCACGATCAGCGCCACCAGGACCAGGGTACGTCGTTGTAGAGCCGACAACTTCATAGCTTCCCCTTTTTTGTAAACTGGTACTCAGACACCTGCAAACCTTTGGAGCACCTCATCAGGCAGACGGTCTTCGATACGGTCCACCCGGCTCGCACCGGCAGCAAAGATGATCGCCACGATACTAAACCTTCCCTTGCTGGATTTAACTACAAATTTATGAAGAATTGACTTCAGTCAAATCTGTGGCAAAAATAGTTATGTATACACGTGGAACGTATCAGAGCCAGCTGCATGCAGGCACACCACATTTCGCGTCGAAGGGGGGTGAAGGGATGGGCATTTTTATTCGTAACACGCGGCTTCAGATCGCGGTGATAGCAGCAATCTGCGCCGCAATCCTGGGGCTGTACCTGGTGCTGGGACCACCGCACCTGATTGCCATGTCGGAATCACCGGCGTTCTGCGCCAGTTGTCACGTCATGGAGACGCAGCATACCGCCTATTTGCACGCCGGTGCCCATCGTCGCTTCAAATGTGTGGACTGCCACCTGCCCAACGACAATCTGGTCTCACACTACGTCTGGAAGTCGATCGACGGCATGAAAGACGTTATCGTCTTCAACTCAGGCAAAATCTCCGATCCTATCAAGATATCAGAGCATGGCGCCAAGGTGCTGAAGGCCAACTGCATCCGCTGCCACAGCACGCTGGTCTCGCAGATGGACACCTCGCGCAATTGCTGGAGCTGCCACCGTCGCGTCACCCACACAGGAACCGGCGCCATAGCAACCAAACCGATTTAGCACATACGCATCCAGGAGGATTGAACATGAAAATGAAACTGTTGGCATCACTCGTGGCCGCTGCCCTGTGTGGGGCGCTGGTCACCGCCTGCGCACCGCCCAAGGCCGAACAGGCCAAGATCGCCGAAATTCCGGATGGCACCATCGAGCCGGCGGTCTGGGGCAAGAACTACCCTGAGCAGTACGAGACCTGGAAGGACACGGCAAAACCCACCCCGGAAGGCAAGAGCAAGTACAAAAAAGGCAACGACGGCGGCAAGGTCTACGACAAGCTGTCCGAGTACCCCTTCATCGCCCTGCTGTTTAACGGTTGGGGATTCGGTATCGAGTACAACGAGCCCCGCGGCCATGTTTATATGATGAAGGATCAGGCCGAAATCGACCCGTCCCGCCTGAAGGGCGGCGGCGCCTGCCTGACCTGCAAGACCCCCTACGCACCGCAGCTGGCCGAAAAACACAAGCTGGGCTACTTCTCGGTGCCGTACAAAGATGCCGTCAACTTGATACCGAAAGAACATCAGGAGTTGGGTGTGGCCTGTATCGACTGCCACAACAACAAGGATATGGGCCTGAAGATCTCCCGCGGCTTCACCCTGACCAAGGCGCTGGACAAGCTGGGTGTCGATCAGACCAAGCTGGCCAACCAGGACAAGCGCACCCTGGTCTGCGCCCAATGTCACGTAACCTACGTTATCCCCAAGGATGCCGAGATGAAGTCACAGGATGTGTTCTTCCCCTGGGACGGCAGCAAGATGGGCAATATCCCGATTGAAAACATCATCAAGAAGATCCGCAGCGACAAGTCTTACGGCGAGTGGACCCAGGCGGTAACCGGCTTTAAGCTAGCCTTTATCCGCCACCCTGAATTCGAGATGTACTCCAACCAGAGCGTACACTGGATGGCCGGTGTCTCCTGTGCCGACTGTCACATGCCCTACACCAAGGTGGGCAGCAAGAAGATCTCCGATCACCGCATCATGAGCCCGCTCAAAAACGACTTCAAGGCCTGCCAGCAATGCCACAGCGAATCACCTGAGTGGTTGAAGCAGCAGGTGATTACTATCCAGGATCGGGCCGCTTCCCAGTACATCCGTTCCGGCTACGCCCTGGCTACCGTGGCCAAACTGTTTGAGCTGACCCACAAGCAGCAGGCCGCCGGCAAACAGATCGACAAGAACCTTTACGATCTGGCCAAAGATCACTATGAAGAAGGCTTCTACCGCAACCTGTTCTTTGGGGCCGAAAACTCCCTGGGCTTCCACAACCCCACCGAGGCGATGCGGATCCTGGGCGATGCATCCATGCATGCCGGCAAGGCAGAGGCCCTGTTGCGCCAAGCGCTGACCAAGGCGGGGGTTGACGTGCCGGTCAAGGTTGATCTGGAACTGCCCAAGTACCTGAACAACCGCGGCGTTAAGAAGCTGATGTTCAAACCTGAGCAGGAGCTGAAGGACCCCTACGGGCCGCAGAAGTAACCTTGCCCGCAACAGCCAGCCAAAAGGGGTGGCGGCACCTGCCGTCACCCCGCTGAGCAGACGCTCAGCAACCTTGACAAATAGGGTGAAATCACTGAAAGATGGCAGCTCTCTCATCATACAAGGAGCTGCCATTTTTTATGACCACCACTGATCTGACCTGGAACACCGCCCTGCTCTACCCTGCCCCTGACGCACCTGAGCTGGAAGCGGATCTATCTTCCTTTGAACAACTGGCCAACGACTTCCGCGCCACCTATTTCGAGCAGCTAGCCAGCCTGGACGCTGCAGCCGTCCTGCAGGCCATTCAGCAGTATGAGGCGATGCAGACCCGCATGGCCAAGCCGTTCTGCTACGCCCACCTGCTGTTTGCCAGCGACTCCGGCAACGAGGTCCATCGTGCTCTGTCGCAGCGTTGCTCAGAACTGGGCAGCCGCCTGTCCCAGACCCTGTTGTTCTTTGATCTGGAACTCATGCACCTACCTGACGAACTCTTCGGTCAGGTATGCAGCCTGCCCGATGCTACGAGTTACGTCCATTTCCTGGAAGGTATCCGCAGGTTCAAGCCCTATACCCTGCAGGAAAACGAGGAGCGCCTGCTGACCCGCAAGGACCTGACCGGCAGCCGGGCCTTTACCAAGCTGTTTGACGAGCTGTCCGCCTCACTCAAATATCAGATGGAGTTTGAAGGAGAGCTGAAGGAGTTCACCGGCGAGGAGTTGCTGTCCCTGCTGCACCACCCCTCCCCGGACGTGCGCTACAACGCCCAGACCTGTTTCCTGGAAAAACATGCCGAATCGGGCAATGCCCTGGTTTTTGGCACCGTATTCAACACCATGGCCCTGGATCATGGCCAGGAGATGGAACTGCGCGGTTACGGTTCACCCATCCAGCCCACCAACATCGGCAATGAACTGACCGATGAGGCGGTGGAACATCTGATGCAGACCACCGAGGCCAACTACGGTCTGGCACAGGATTACTTCCGTCTGAAGGCCAAAATGCTTGGCATGGATAAGCTGCGCAACTGCGATGTCTATGCACCGGTGGCCGAGGTGCAGAAGAAGTACGACTTTGAGGAGGCCCGCGATCTGACCGTGGCGGCTTACCGGGAATTTGACCCGCAATTTGGCGCCATCGTGCAGGACTTCTTCGACGAACGCCGGGTGGATGTACTGCCCCGGCCCGGTAAGTCGGGGGGTGCCTTTGCCATGGGCATCTCGCCGGTGGACCCGCCTTTCCTGCTGCTGAACTTCACCAACAACCTGCGGGACATCGCCACCATCGCCCACGAGGCCGGCCATGGCCTGCACTTCGTGCTGTCCCAGAAGCAAAACAGCTTGAACTACCATGCCCCGCTGCCGTTGGCTGAGACCGCCTCGGTGTTTGGCGAGATGCTCTTGACCCGCATGCTGCTGGATACGGAGCAGGACCCGGAGGTCCGCAAATCGCTCTTGTGCGCTAAGATTGAGGATATCATCGCCACCACCTTCCGCCAGACCGTACTGACCCGTTTTGAGCTGCGGCTGCACAAGGAACGGCAACAGGGCCTGCTCTCCAACGAGCGGATCAGCCAGATCTGGCTGGAGGAAAACGGTAAACTGTTTGGTGACGCCGTAGAGATGATCCCGGCCTATAGCTGGGGCTGGTCCTACATCAGCCACTTCATTCACAGCCGGTTTTACTGCTACTCCTACACCTTTGCCGAACTGCTGGTGCTGGCGCTGTATCAGCAGTATTGTGAAACCGGTGATGCCTTCAAACCAGGTTACCGTGCGCTGCTGGAGTCAGGCGGAGCCCTGTCGCCGGCCGACACCGCCAAGCTGGCCGGCATCGACATCGAAAGTTCCGGCTTCTGGCAAAAGGGCTATGACTTCCTGGGCGGCCTGATCGCGGAACTGAAAACAACGCTGTAGTGCTTGCAGACTACCTTGCCAATGCTATAAGGATTGCATCCTCTGTCAGAGAAAAGACACCATGAGCCCTGAACCAAACCACCAGCATCAGACGTCACGCAGTTCGGATTTTGTCAGAAAATATCTGACCGGCATCTTCCTGATCATCGGCCTGATCGTGCTATCGGTATTCTGGGGCTTCAGCTACCGCTCCAACGCCCTGATCAAGAACCAGCTGCTCAAACAGGGGCAGGCCTTTTTCAAAGAGGTGGTCATCACCCGTGAATGGGCAGCCAAGCATGGCGGCGTCTATGTCAAGGTGACGCCGGATACGGTGATCAACCCCTATCTGCTCAAGATTCCCGGTCTCAAGGTTGTGATTAAAGATCAGCAGGGCGTAACCTACACGCTCAAGAACCCGGCCTTGATGACCCGCGAGCTGTCTGAACTGGCTGCTGAAAAGGGCGTTGTGCATTTCAAGATCACCAGCCTGACCCCCTTAAACCCCAACAACCGGGCCGATGGTTTCGAACAGGCCGCGCTGCAGGCCTTTACCCAAGGGCAACAGGAATATTTTTCCTTTGAGGGCAGCGGCAAACAGACTTTTTTCCGCTACATGGCCCCTTTGGTCACCACCAGGCCCTGTCTGCGCTGCCATGCCCAACAGGGCTATCGGGAGGGCGACATCCGTGGCGGCATCAGCGTCAGCATGCCGGCCAGCGAGATGCTGCAACAGATCAAGATCAATCGCGTCTATATCATCCTGATCGCCCTCGCCATCATCGCCCTGATCTACGCCATCATCCGCTACATCTCGCGGGTCTTCATCGGTGACCTGAACCGGGCCGAACAACAATTGCAAGAGATGGCCAACCGCGACTTTCTGACCAGCCTGCTCAACCGGCGCGAGGCCTATCGACGGATTCAGGAGGAGATGGCCCGCTCCGTACGCACCGGCCTGCCACTGTCCTTCATCCTGTTTGACATTGACCACTTCAAGCAACTGAACGACAGCCACGGCCACAACGCCGGCGACATGGTGCTGACGCAACTGGCGGTCAAGCTGATGGCCGCCCTGCGGGACTACGACATCGCCTGCCGCTACGGTGGTGAAGAGTTTCTGGTGGTGGCTCCTGAAACCGACGAAGAGCAGGCCTTTAAGCTGGCTGAACGGCTGCGGGCCACCATTGCCACCACCTGCTTCACTACCGAGGATCAAGAGCTGACTCTCACCGTCACCATCAGTGTCGGCGTTGCCCAGCTCAAACAGGGTGAAACCATCGAGCAGGTCATATCCCGCGCCGACGGCGCCCTGTACCACGCCAAACATACCGGCCGCAACCGGGTGGTAGCGGCCTGACACCACCTTCTTCAACGGCTGCCCAACCCGGGCAGCCGTTTTTTCTCCTCTCTTCGACCAGCCACACCTTGACTTATCCACAGGCCGTGCTTACCTCATAACTAGGTGCCACAAGCGCCGATGAAAGGAAGGACCGCCATGGACATCAACCGTTTTACTCAAAAATCCCAGGAGGCTTTATCATCTGCCCAGACCAAGGCCACCAGCTACGGCCACGTGGAGGTGGATGGTGAGCACCTGCTGTGGGCCCTGCTGGCCCAGGGAAATGGCCTGATCCCCCGCATACTGACCAAGATGGACATCGACCTGGCTGCCCTGCAAAAGGCAGCCGAGGCTGAACTGGATCGACGGCCTCGGGTTTCGGGACCTGGCGCCGAACCAGGCAAGATCTACGTATCGCAACGGTTTTCGCGCCTGCTGGTGGCGGCCGAGGCCGAGGCCAAGCGGCTGAAAGACGAATACGTCTCGGTGGAACATCTGTTGCTGGCCCTGATGGCCGAAGGCGAGGCCAGCCCGTCCGGCAAACTGCTGAAACAGTACCGCATCACCCAGGACAAGCTGCTGGCGGCCCTCTCCGAGGTGCGGGGCAACCAGCGGGTGACCTCTGCCAACCCTGAGGAAACGTACGAGGCACTGGAAAAGTACGGTCGCGACCTGGTCAAGATGGCCCGCACCGACAAGCTGGACCCGGTGATCGGCCGCGATGAGGAGATTCGCCGCGTGATCCGGATCCTTTCCCGCAAGACCAAAAACAATCCGGTGCTGATCGGTGAGCCGGGGGTGGGCAAGACCGCCGTGGTGGAAGGGTTGGCCCAGCGGATCGTCAAGGGTGACGTGCCTGAAGGCCTCAAGGACAAGACCATCTTTGCCCTGGATATGGGCTCCCTGATCGCCGGGGCCAAGTACCGCGGCGAGTTTGAGGAGCGGCTCAAGGCGGTCCTGAACGAGGTCAAACAGGCCGAAGGCCGGATCATCCTGTTCATCGACGAGCTGCACACCATCGTCGGGGCCGGCAAGGCCGAAGGGGCCATGGATGCCGGCAACATGCTCAAGCCGATGCTGGCCCGGGGCGAACTGCACTGCATCGGCGCCACCACCCTGGACGAGTACCGACAGAACATCGAAAAGGACGCCGCCTTGGAACGGCGCTTCCAGCCGGTGATGGTTGACCAGCCCACGGTGGAGGATTCGGTCTCGATCCTGCGGGGCCTCAAAGAACGCTTCGAGGTGCACCACGGGGTCAAGATCCAGGATAACGCCCTGGTGGCGGCCGCCACCCTCTCCCACCGCTACATCACTGAGCGCTTTCTGCCGGACAAGGCCATCGACCTGGTGGACGAGGCCTGCGCCATGCTGCGCACCGAGATCGACTCGCTGCCCTCGGAGCTGGACACCATCTCCCGCCGGGTGATGCAGCTGGAGATCGAAGAGCAGGCCCTCAAAAAAGAGAAGGATCAGGCCAGCCGGGAACGGCTGGAAAACCTGCGCAAGGAACTGGCCGAAGAGAAGGAAAAGGCCGCCGCCATGCGGGCCCAGTACGATGCCGAAAAGGTTGCCATCCAGCGGGTGCAGGGGTTGCGGGAACAGATTGAGAAGACCCGCCGCGAGATCGAACAGGCCGAGCGTTCCTACAACCTGGAGCAGGCTTCTAAACTGAAGTACTCCGAACTGCCCGGCCTGGAGACCGCACTTAAGAACGAAGAGACGAGCCTGAATACCAAACAGGGCGGTCAGAAGTTACTGCGGGAAGAGGTGACCGAAGATGAGATCGCCGAGATCGTGGCCCGCTGGACCGGCATTCCGGTGACCAGACTGGTGGAGACCGAACGGGAAAAGTTGCTCAAGCTTGACGAGATCCTGCACCAGCGGGTGGTGGGCCAGGACGAGGCGGTACAACTGGTGGCGGACGCGGTGCTGCGGGCCCGCTCCGGCATCAAGGACCCCAAGCGGCCGATCGGCTCTTTCATCTTCCTGGGCCCGACCGGCGTGGGCAAGACCGAACTGGCCCGCACCCTGGCCGAGTCGCTGTTCGACTCGGAAGAGAATATGGTGCGGATCGACATGTCGGAATACATGGAGAAGTTTGCCGTGTCGCGGCTGATCGGCGCCCCTCCCGGTTATGTGGGCTATGAGGAGGGAGGCCAGCTGACCGAGGCGGTACGGCGCAAGCCCTACTGTGTGCTGCTGTTTGACGAGATCGAGAAGGCCCACCCCGACGTCTTCAACATCCTGTTGCAGATCCTGGATGACGGCCGGGTCACCGACAGCCATGGCCGCACGGTCAGCTTCAAGAACACCGTGATCATCATGACCTCCAACATCGGCGCACCGCACCTGCTGGAGGGTATCACCCCGGACGGTGATATCAGGGAGAGCGCCCGCATTGCGGTAATGAACGAGTTGAAACATGCCTTCAGGCCCGAGTTCCTGAACCGGGTGGATGACATCGTGCTGTTCAAACCGCTGCACCTGGACGAGGTAACCCGGATCGCCGGTCTGCTGGCCCAACAACTGATTGAACGACTGAAAGAACGCCGGATCACCCTGGATATCAGTGATGAGGCATTAAAACATATTGCCAAAGCGGGCTATGACCCGGTTTACGGTGCTCGACCCTTAAAGCGCTACCTGCAGCGTGAACTGGAGACCAAGGTGGCCCGAGCCATCATCGCCGGCCAAGTAACGGATGGCGGCACCATCTCAGTCGCACTTGCAGACGGCGTATTGGTCATTCGCTGAGCATACCAGCTGCACCACACCCACAACCCGCCAGCGTTGCCTGACATCCGGGGCACGTTGGCGGGTTTACCCTTCTGTGCCCTTCCCCTCATTTGCAATTTTGCAATTCAGTTAATCGCCCAAAACCATATTTGCAACTTTGCAAATTGCAGCACCGCATGAGCATTTATACATCTCCCCATATTTTCAGCATGTTACAAGACAAAAAGCATTTATTTCACTCTGGCATAGCAGTTGCTAAGTAGAAGGCATGCAGAACAGACCTATCTGTCCATATTACGGTTTAAACGACGATCTGTGCGATGTGGGATGCGGCTACATATCCCCACACGACGTGAACATGATCATCCGCTATTGCAATAAACAGTTTACTGAATGCGCCAAATACCTGGAACTGGCTGACCGCGTACCACTGACCAGTACCCTGACGGCAGTACCGGCCTAACGCCCAAGGAAACGACCATGCTCTATCATCTGTCCACCAGCTTGCACCCTGTACTTATTGTGGGAGCCCTCATGGTATCCCTGCTGTTTATCGGTATTACGAGCGCAAAGGAGAAGAAACATGACCCAGAGAGAGCTTGAATTGATGCAGCGGATTGAGGAGCTTGAACGCCACACCTGGCGCAACAGCTCCATCCTGCGTGCCGTTGCCATGGTGTCCTTTACCGCCATGGTGGGTATCATTGTCGCTGCCGGCGTCATCGGTGGCGGTCACGGCAGCCACTGGTCCGGCCCGGCCTGGAACACCATGTGGCTCTACGGCCTGTTTGCCGCCAATGCGGTGTCGATGTTCTGGACCACCCACAAAGACTAGGAGATCCGTCATGCCGATGAAACTATCTCACGCCGCCCTGCTGCTGGTGGTCTGTATCCTCTGCGCCGCCTTCAGCATGCGTATGTTCCAAGGTCTCGACGATATGATGGGCAACGATTACTGGATCGTCGACACCACCCAGGGTGACCACGGCTGGTACGCCATGGGCCTGCTGCCGCACCTGAAGAAGATGCCCAAGGATGTGGTCACCGCCGCCAACACCGATGCCGATCCCAGCAATAACCTGATTATCTACGCCCAGCACGGTGACTTTGCCGGCAACTCGGTCTACGGCATCACCTACGGCATTCCGCTGATCATGTTCCTGATCTGGCTGGCCTTCATCATCGGCTTCCCTGATCGGGTCGACCCCTACCTGCTGCCACGACGCCTGTTCACCCTGGCGGTGATCATCGCCTGTTCCGTGGTGGTGAACCTGTTCTTGATGCGGATCGCCGCTGACTTCATCCGCGACCCGATGTCCCGCATCGCCAACGTCTCCGGCAACCATGCCTCGCTCCTGTTCCACAACGCCGGCATCTGGTTTGCCATCCTGTTCTCGGCCCTGGGCACCCACAATCACTCCTACAACGAGGCTCCGGCCCCGGATAGCCGCAACTGGCAGACCCAGGCCTCGGAGAAGTTCAACTGGATGTTCACCCTGCTGGGTGCCGTTACCGTACTGGAGATCGCGCTGGTCAAGAACAAGCTGGCCCTGCCGGACGCCGCCGTCGACTACTCGGTCTGGATCATCTGGGTGGTGATCTTCATGCGGATGTACGGTTTCTCCCCCAAATACTGGGTCAAGCGTCTGCCTGGCATCTCGATCATGGTGGTGGGCACCCTGCTGACCCTGCCGATCTTCTACCTGCTTGAGCGGGTTACCGGAACACTTGGCGCCGGTTTTGCTTCACCGATTCTTGCCAAGGCACTGGGCGCAGAGAACCAGAACATCGGCCTCTCGCTGATGATCTCGATCTACCTCGTCTTCTGGATGGAATTTGCCGCCGCCATCCGTCGCAACGGCCCAGTGAAAAAGGCGGTGACTGAAAAGGCCTAAAGGCACGTATTTCCGCCATGAAATACGGAAAGGCCCTGGCGTGGGAACCAGGGCCTTTCGCTTTTTCAGGGCATTACAACTCCGGCCGTCATCAGAACAGGTCCAGCTGAACCGTTGTATCCTCCTGTTTACGGCGCGCTTTCTGCGGCTCCGGCCGGGTCAACAGTTCAGCCGGGAGTTCGCTGATAAAACGTGAAGCGGTATGCAGCTCACCGTTGCCCACCCAGGGACGTCGCCGGGCTGAGGTCAGGATCACCCGCTCACGGGCACGGGTCAACCCCACGTAGAACAGCCGCCGCTCCTCTTCCACGTCGGGCGGCCCCATCAGGGTACAGGGAAAGATCCCCTCTTCCAGCCCCACCATAAAGACCACCGGAAATTCGAGTCCCTTGGCACTGTGGCAGGTCATCAACGTTACTGCCTCGGCCCGCGGGTCATAGACCGTGGCACTGGCGTACTGACGCAGGTGTTGGCTGAAGGCGGTCAGGTCGGTTCCGAAACTGTTGGCCAACTGCACCAGACGACGTTCTCCTTCACCAACTGCATCAAGCTCCAGATAGCGCAGCACAGACTCCAGGGCGGCTCCCAGGCCATCCTTAACAACATCCTGACGGAAGCGCTCCAGCTGGCTGGAAAGTTCTGCCAGCGCACTCTTCAGGGCTGCAGCAGGTTTCTTGATCTGCCCCACTGCGGCAAAAAAATCTCCCTGCAGCGGCAGCTGAGCATCCAGCCGTTGCACCGTGGTGGTCCCCACACCTTTTAAGGTTGCCAGTAGTTCCAGCCATTCGGCCATACTCTGGCTGCCGGCGGCGGCCTGGATAAAGTAATAGGCCGCACGCAGACCGTGTGAAAGGTAGTACGGGGTAGCGCCCACCAGCTGAAACGGAATACCGCGACGATTCAAGGCAACGGACAGCTCTTCGGCCTGGCGTCCCAACCGGAACAGCACCGCGATGTCACCGAACCCCAGACTGCCACCAGCCTGCTGATCCCCCCCCCGACCGGTTGCCAGCGAGAAACTCTCGATACCACCCAGCAGCTCTTCAATCCGTCGCACAATCAGTTCAGCTTCGGCTGCTGGTGACGGCGCGCTGTGCAGTTCGATCACGCCATTGGACGGACAGCTCTGATCTGATTGAAGCGGCAGACCGCTGCGAATCAGATTGCGGCTGATCAGCGCCGTGGCCCCCTGCACGATGGCCGGGGCAGAACGGTAACTGGTGCTGAGCGAGAGCAGTACCGTGCCCGGCTCTTCGGCGAAACGGAAGAAATAGCGCAGATCACTGCCACGAAAGCCGTAAATGGCCTGGTCGGGGTCGCCGATGGCAAACACCTCGGCCCCGTGGGCCAACAGTTGTACCAAATCGTACTGCGAACGGTTCAGATCCTGGAATTCATCGACAAACAGATAGCCCACCTGGTGCTGTAGCTGTTCGCACAACTGCGGGTCAGCGGCCAGCAGTTGCACAAAGACCGGAACCACGGCATCCAGATCGATGGCGTTCAGGCGCAACAACTCGTCCACATAGCGTTGCACCTGTTCACTCAGCTGAGCTGCGCTGCGCAGGAAGTGCGCGGCCAGTTCAGCAGTCAGACGGATTCGCTCGCTGCCCCCCAGTTCTGGAAACAGTCGCCGCAGCACTCGATCGCGTTCTTCAGGTCCCACTACCGCCAGGCCAGGATTGGCAGCCCGCAGGCCCTCCAGACAAAAGCGGTGAAAGGTGCCGACAAAGACCTGATCAGCCGCCGCACCACACCGTTTTTTCAAGCGCTCACGCAGTTCATCGGCGGCCCGGTTGGTGAAGGTGATCGCCACTACCCGGCTTGGCTCTGCCCCCTGTTCCAGCAGTCGTGCCAGACGGGAGATGAGCGTAAAGGTCTTACCGGTACCGGGCCCGGCCGCCACCAAAATCCGTCGTCCACCGGCCTGAATGGCAGCCTGCTGCTGTTGATTAGGACCACTGGGCAGCACTGATTCTGGCCTGGTCAGTTCAAGGGGAGGCAAGACCGGCAATGGCACCTTTTCCGTTGTTTTTTTACGGCCACGCTTGAGTCCGGCTGGTTCGCCAAACAGGCTTGTTTGGCCGGTCAGTTGTACCAGTTCACCCTCCTCAAAAACCTTGATCGTGCCGAATTCACCGTCATACCCGGGATGCCGCAGCACCCTGCCCTCACGCATCCGGCCCACCGCCTCGGCGAAGAGCGGCTCGTAGTCCCGCAGCTGATCCAGCGGGGTGTGCAGCAGCAGGTTAAATTCAGAACCGAAGCGGGCAATCAACTTGGCGTACTGGTCGGTGACAGTCCGGGTAGCCGGCCCCACCTGCAGCAACTCACCCAGCAGTTCGGGTAGCGGAATCAGTGAATGAAAGCCGGGAGCATCTGTTCGGTACAGCGGCTTCTCGCGGTCAGCCAGCTCCAGCACCCGGTGGTGGACACCGATGGTGAGCGGTTTGCCGCAGACCGGACAGCGATTGCCCAGCTTTCTGGATTCATGGGGATCAAGACAGACCTTGCAGTCACGATGGCCATCAAAGTGGTATTTGCCCTCTTCGGGGAAAAACTCGATGGTGCCGACGAAACGATCCTTGCGGTTTTCTTTCAGGGCGTCCCGCAGTGAATAGAAGTCAAAACCGGTGTTGAACAGGTTGGCCTCGCGCCCCAGCTTGGAAGGAGAGTGACAATCGGAGTTGGAGATCAGGGCGCAATGGTCCAGCCCGGAGATCAGCCGGTTCATGTCCGGGTCGGACGAGAGGCCGGTCTCCAGGGCGAAGATATGCTCGCTCAGATCGCCAAAGCACTCCTCAATGCTGTCAAAACCTGATTTGGAGCCGAACAGCGAAAACCAGGGGGTCCAGATATGGGCCGGCACCATGAAGGCGTCGCTGGATGCCTCCAGCATGCTCTCCAGCAGGTTGCGGCTGTCCAGCCCCAGGATCGGTCGGCCATCGGACTCGATGTTACCGATTCCGGCCAGCCTGGCGTTCAGACGCTGGGCAGCGGCAAAATCCGGCAGGTAAAGCAGGTTGTGCACCTTGCGGGTTTGGCCGTGACGTTTGTAGATTGAGCTGATCTCAGCCGAAAGCAGGAACCTGACCGGTGCATCATTGGGCGGCAGACCGGGCAGCATGGCCGGTATGGACGACTCGTCCTTCAGCCTGTACAGGCCCGGCTCGGCAGGCTCCAGTTCCTGCTGCAGACGACTCAGCCAACCGGGATGGGTCAGGTCGCCGGTGGCGACGATCTGGATCCCCTTGATGCGCGCCCAGGCGGCCAGACCGGCCGGACTGCAGTCAGGGCTGGTGGCGCGGGAAAACGGCGAGTGGATATGCAGATCAGCAACGTAGTTCATGTCAGGCTTGCCAGCGCATTGATAATCGGCCAATCGGCCTCGGCCCAATCCAGTTCACGCAGTCGTGCGGGGGGCAGCCAGCAGCTGGCCTGATGTTCATGCAGGGTAATGGTTCCGCTCAGTTGATCACAACAAAAGGGATGCAGGGTCACCGTGAAACCGGGGTAGCGATGGGTGACCGAAGCCAGCCTCTGCCCAACCCTGACCGTAATGCCCAACTCTTCCTGCAGTTCTCGCAGCAGACCGTCCTGCAGCGACTCACCCGGTTCCAGCTTGCCACCAGGGAACTCCCACTTGAGCGGCAGCGACATACTGCTGGAGCGCTGGGTGGCCAGAATCAGTCCGTCATGCTCGATCACGGCGCAGACAACCTGGATATGGGGATGGGAAGCGGTCACGACAGTCAGGGGTTTCCTTAGCGGTGTCAAGTGCTCTATAGAACCACAAAACCAGACAACTCACAACAGACAAAACGGCCCGTCGCTGGCTGCAACGGGCCGTCTGCAGGGGACTGCGACAAGCGTGCCTTACTTCAAGCGATTGGCATACAGCGGGAATTTTTTCATCAACTCGTTGACCCGCTTCTGAATGCCGGCCAGCGCTTCATCGTTACCGATATTGGCAATGGCGTCGGCGATGAAACCGGCCACCTGATCCATCTCGGACTCTTTCAGGCCGTGGGAGGTACAGGCCGGAGTACCGATCCGGATACCGGAGGTGACGAACGGCGAGCGGGTCTCAAACGGTACGGTATTCTTGTTGACGGTGATGCCGGCCTTGTCCAGCGCCTCTTCGGCCGCCTTGCCGGTAATCTCGGTACCGGAGAAGTTGATCAGCATCAGGTGGTTGTCGGTGCCGCCGGAGGTCAATTTGAAGCCCCGCTTCATCAGCGCCTCAGACAGCGCCTTGGCGTTCTTGACGATCTGTTGCTGGTAGCTCTTGAATTCAGGCTGCAACGCTTCCTTGAAGGCCACCGCCTTGGCGGCGATGACGTGCATCAACGGGCCACCCTGGATACCGGGGAAGATCTGCGAGTTAACGGTCTTGGCAAATTCCTCACGACACAGGATCATGCCGCCCCGTGGCCCGCGCAGGGTCTTGTGGGTGGTGGTGGTCACGAACTCGGCGTACGGTACCGGGCTGGGATGCACCCCGGCGGCCACCAGACCGGCGATGTGAGCCATATCCACCATCACCACTGCGCCGACCTTGTCAGCGATGGCACGGAAGGCCGGGAAGTCGATGATGCGGGGATAGGCGCTGGCGCCCACCACGATCATCTTGGGCTTATGCTCGACCGCCAGCCGCTCCACTTCGCTGTAGTCGATGGTCTCGCTCTCCTGGGAGACGCCGTAGGGCACCACCTTGTAGAAACGTCCCGAGAAGTTGACCGGACTACCGTGGGTCAGGTGACCGCCGTGGGACAGATTCATACCCAGAATGGTGTCGCCCGGTTGGCAAACGGCATTGTAGACCGCCATGTTGGCCTGGGAGCCGGCGTGGGGCTGCACGTTGGCATGCTCGGCACCGAACAGCTCCTTGGCGCGATCAATGGCCAGCTGCTCCACCACATCCACGTGGTGGCAACCGCCGTAGTAGCGCTTGCCGGGATAGCCCTCGGCGTACTTGTTGGTCATCACACTGCCCTGGGCCTCCAACACGGCCTCGGACACGAAGTTCTCGGAGGCGATAAGCTCCAGGTTGTACTCCTGGCGCTCGGTCTCGTGACGGATCGCCTCGGCCACGGCGGGATCGAATGTATCAAGGATTGACATGCTCCTGCTCCTTATCTGCAATGGTCTGCTGTATACATGGTCTGTAAACACGAAACGGGACTTCTGCAAGTCCCGCCCGTTTTCTTCGTAAATTGCCAAACTTAACGGCAGTTGCTGTTGGTCTCGATGGCGCTGATCTTATCCAGACGCCGCAGGTGCCGCTCACCTTCAAAGGCGGCATCCAGCCAGGCTGCCACACAGGCCTCCGCCGTCTCCGGCGAGAGAATGCGCCCCCCTAAGGCCAGCACATTGGCGTTGTTGTGCTGCTTGGCCAGGGCTGCCATCTCCGGGCTGGTCACCAGGGCCGCACGGATACCGGGCACCTTGTTGGCGGCGATCGAGATACCGATGCCGGTGCCGCAGATCACGATGCCGGCATCAGCATCGCCATGCACCACCAAAAGCGCCACTGCCTCAGCGTAGTTGGGGTAATCCACCGAATCGGCGGAATGGGTGCCGGCATCCAGCACCTCGATGTCACGCCCCTGCAGGAACGGGATCAGGGCCTGCTTCAGTTCGAATCCGCCGTGGTCGGCGCCGATGGCGATCTTCATCAGTTACACTCTTTTGAACAGCAGGGTGGCGTTGGTGCCGCCAAAACCCAGCGAGTTGCTCATGGCGTACTCCACCTTGGCCTCGCGGGCCGTGTTGGGCACGTAGTCCAGATCACACTCGGGGTCCGGCTCTTCATAGTTGATCGTCGGCGGGATAATCCCCTTTTCCAGGGCCATGCTACAAATAACCGCCTCAAGACCGCCAGCGGCCCCCAGCAGGTGACCGGTCATCGACTTGGTGGAAGAGACCATCAGCTTGTAGGCGTGGTCACCGAAGACCGACTTGATGGCCAGCGATTCGTTTAAGTCGTTGAACGGCGTGGAGGTGCCGTGGGCATTGATGTAACCCACCTGCTCAGGATTGACACCGGCATTTTTGAGGGCCATCTTCATGCAGCGGGCAGCGCCCTCGCCACCGGCCGCCGGAGCGGTCATGTGGTAGGCGTCGCCGGTCAGGCCGTACCCGACCACCTCGGCGTAGATCTTAGCACCGCGCTGTTTGGCTGCCTCGTACTCCTCCAGAATGACTATACCGGCGCCTTCAGCCAGCACGAAGCCGTCACGGCTCTTGTCAAAGGGACGGGAGGCACGTTCGGGACAGTCATTACGGCTGTCGGTCAGGGCCTTCATCACGGCAAAGCCGCCGATCCCCAGCGGGGTCACGGTGGACTCGGTGCCGCCGGCGATCATGGCGTCGGCATCACCGCGGGCAATGATATGGTAGGCATCACCAATCGAATGGGTGCCGGTGGCGCAGGCAGAAACCGACGACACGTTAGGGCCCTTGGCGCCGTACTTGATCGAGATATGACCCGGCGCCAGGTTGATGATCAGCATCGGAATGAAGAAGGGAGAGATCTTCTTGTAGCCACCCTCCAAAAAGGCGCAGTGGTACTTTTCGATGGTGGGCAGACCACCCAGACCAGCCCCAACTAGCACCCCGACCCGCTCGGCGTTTTCCTCGGTGATCTGCAGTCCCGAGTCCTCCATGGCAAATTGGGAAGCTGCCATGGCGTACTGGATAAAGAGGTCCATCTTCTTGACCTCTTTTTTATCGATGAACTGCTCAGGATCGAAATCCTTTACCTCGCCGGCTACCTTGACCGGAAAGGCGCTGGTATCGAAACGGGTGATCAGTCCGGTGCCAGACCGACCGTTAATGAGGGCGTCCCAGTTTTTCTGGTTGCCGGTTCCCAGCGGCGAAACCGCGCCTACCCCGGTGATGACAACTCTTCTCATGGCTTGCTCCTGAATCTGATGGTCACAATAAAGTGAAAGAGGGGAACAGTTCCCCTCCTTCAGATACTCTATACGTCACCAGGTCCTAGGTGTGCTCGGTGATGTAATCAACGGCATCCTGCACGCTCTGGATCTTCTCGGCGTCCTCATCAGGAATCTCGATATCGAACTCTTCTTCCAGAGCCATCACCAGCTCAACGGTGTCCAGCGAGTCGGCACCCAGGTCGTCCATGAAGGAAGCCTCGGAAACCACCTGAGCCTCGTCCACACCAAGCTGCTCAGCAATAATCTCTTTTACTCTTTTTGCGACGTCAGACATCTTTCACCTCCGTGTGATAAAAACCGTTGCGGGTTTTGTGTTCTCAGAACGCACCTGCTTCTTAGCAAGAAGCAACGGCAAAAGTCAAAGCAAAATTTCAGATCTGTCAGGCTGGGATTAACCGCACAATTGAACGGCTGAAAACCCCATCGGCTACATGTACATACCGCCGTTTACCGACAGCACGTGGCCGGTGATGTAGGCTGATGCCTCAGAAGCAAGGAAGGTCACGGCGTTGGCGATGTCGTCGGCCGAGCCGAGACGCTCCAGCGGAATCTGGGCAGCCAGTTCTTCACGCACCTTTTCCGGCAGGGCATCGGTCATGGCAGTGGCGATAAAGCCGGGAGCCACGGCGTTGACGGTCACATTGCGCTTGGCCATCTCGCGGGCGTTAGACTTGGTCAGGCCGATCAGGCCGGCCTTGCTGGCGCAGTAGTTGGCCTGACCGGCGTTGCCCATCTGACCCACTACCGAGGCGATGTTAATGATCCGACCGTAACGTTGCTTGCTCATCACCTTAAAGGCGGCCCGGGTGCAGACAAAGGCCCCTTTCAGGTTGACGTTCAGCACGGCATCCCACTCCTCGTCCTTCATCCGCATGATCAGGCCGTCACGGGTGATACCGGCGTTATTGACCAGGATATCCACCCGCCCGAACGCCTCCACCGCAGCATCGATCATCCGCTCAACATCGGCGGCGACGGTCACGTTGCCCACCACGGCCAGGGCCTTGGTACCGGCGGCCTGCAGTTCGGCCACCACCGCATCAGTGGCTGCCTGATCCATATCCATGGCCACGATGGTGGCTCCCTGGGCAGCCAGCGCCAGGGCGATGCTCTTGCCGATCCCCCGCGAAGCTCCCGTAATAACGGCTACTTTTCCTTTTGGCATGGTTACAGTTCCTTTCTATAAAAGCGTCTTACGCCTGTCTGTCTGCAAAGGTCGCCTTCAGTTCCGCTTCGGTCACCACCTTATCGTCCACGGTGGCCTTGGCGCTGAAGACCCAGATGCCACGTTTACAGCCACTGACCTCGATCTCAATCTTGAGCTGGTCCCCCGGCATGACCGGACGGCGGAACTTGGCGTTGTCGATGCCCACAAAATAGGTCACCTTGTCGCGCACGCTCTCGTCGGATTGGTAGGCCAGGATACCAGCTACCTGGGCCATGGCCTCGACAATCAGGACCCCCGGCATAACCGGATGACCTGGAAAGTGTCCAGGAAAGAACGGTTCGTTGATGGTAACATTTTTGATCGCCACGATATGCTTGCCCACCTCCAGTTCCAGCACACGGTCCACCAGCAGAAACGGGTGGCGATGGGGTAATATCTTCATGATCTGATTGATGTCAAGCATGGTCCAGCTCCTTTTGCCGCTGATTAGGCGGCCGCCTTAACTCCGGCAGTGTCTTCGATAGTGACCAGCGTCATCTCTTTGTTGATCCGCTTGACCAGGCCGGTCAGCACCTTGCCGGGGCCGATTTCAACAAACGTGGTGGCACCCAGTCCGATCATGGTCTGGACCGATTGTTCCCAACGCACCGGCGCACAGACCTGCTGCACCAGCAGCTCACGCACCCGGCCGCTATCCTGATTGGCGGCCGCTTCCACGTTAGTGATCACCGGCAGCGTCAGGGCATTGACCTGCACCGCATCAAGCACCGTTTTCAGGCGGTCGGCAGCCGGCTGCATCAGGGAACAATGGAACGGTGCGCTGACCGGCAGCAGCATCGCCTTGCGATAGCCCTTGGCCTTAGCAAGTTCGATGGCACGATTGACCGCCGTGGCATGACCGGCAATCACGATCTGGCCCGGCGAATTGAAGTTGGCCGGCGCCACCACCTCGCCCTGGGCTGCCTCTTCACAGATGGCAACCAATTCATCGGCCTCGATGGACAGCATGGCCGCCATGGCCCCTACCCCCACCGGCACCGCTTCCTGCATGAAGGTGCCGCGAGCGCGCACCGTTCGGGCTGCATCGGCCAGCGAGAGAGCCCCACCGCAGACCAGGGCCGAGTATTCACCCAGCGAATGACCAGCCAGGAAGTCGGCCTTGAGGCCGGTTTCCTGCTGCACCACACGCAATGCTGCAATGCTGGTGGTCAGAATGGCTGGCTGGGTATTGAAGGTCAGTTTGAGATCATCGTCGGGTCCATTGAAACAGAGTGCCGACAGCTTGAACCCCAGAGCGTCATCGGCCTCTTCAAAGGCCTGCCGGGCAACCGGAAAATGTTCAGCCAGATCCTTGCCCATGCCGGCATACTGGGAGCCCTGACCAGGAAACAAAAAGGCGGTTTTACTCATGGTGTCTGTCCTTGCTATGGAATGTAAACTACCAGCGGATCAGGGCCGAACCATAAGTGAAGCCGCCGCCAAAGGCGTCCAGCAGCACCAGGTCGCCGGCCTTGATCCGGCCTTCGCGGTTGGCCTCATCCAGAGCGATCGGGATCGAGGCCGAGGAAGTGTTGCCGTACTTATGCAGGTTAACGAAGACCTTCTCTTCCGGCAGGCCGATCCGCTTGCCGGTGGCTTCGATGATACGCCGGTTGGCCTGGTGCGGGATCAGTAACGCCAACTGGTCAGCAGTCAACTGATTGGCCTCAAGGGCGGCAACGGCAGCGTCACCCATGGCACGCACGGCGTGCTTGAAGACTTCGTTCCCTTCCATGCGCAGGTAATACAGTTTTTGATCAATGGTTGCAGCATCACTGGCAGGATGGCGTGAACCGGGGCCCGGCTGGTACAGCAGGTCCCAGTGACAGCCGTTGGTGAAGATGTGAGTGGAAAGAATACCCTGAGCACCGCTATCGGCCTCCAACACCACTGCACCGGCACCATCGCCGAAAAGGATACAGGTATTGCGATCCGTAAAATCAACCACCCGACTCAGCACCTCGGCCCCCATCACCAGCACCTTTTTGGCCATACCACTCTTGATCTGCGCCTCGGCCAGATTCAGGCCATAGATAAAACCTGAGCAGGCGGCAGAGATATCGAAGGCAACGGCGTTTTTAGCGCCAAGTTCTTTTTGGACAATACAGGCGGTAGCCGGAAAAGGGAAATCAGGTGTAACGGTGCCGAGGATGATCAGATCAAGGTCTTCGGCGGAGATGCCGGCCATCTCAATTGCTCGACGGGCAGCCAGCGTGGCAAAGGTGGAGGTACATTCACCTGCTGCAGCGATACGACGTTCCTTGATGCCGGTACGGGAGGTGATCCACTCATCGTTGGTGTCGACCAGTTTTTCAAGATCTTGATTGGTGAGGATCTGTTCAGGAACAGCAGAACCGGTTCCTGTAATGCGAGGATGCAGCATGTGACCTTCCTCCCCGGAAACGACACCATCCGTTTCCGTTAGCAACGCACAACTACACAAAATTACAGGGTGCCACCATTGCGAGGAAACAGGGCGGCGTAGTTTTCGGACAGCTTTTCAGCAATGTGCTCCGTTACGCCGTGACGGGCATACTCATGGGCAAAGCGGATGGCGTTCTTGATCGCCTTGACGTTTGAGCCGCCGTGACAGATCATGCCGACGCCGTTAATACCGATCAGCGGTGCACCGCCGTATTCGGCATAATCGACGATCTTCTTGAAACGGTTGAAGGCCCCCCGCACAAACAGGTACCCCAGCTTGGCAACAAAGTCATTGGATATCTCACGACGCAGCATCGAACCGGCCGCTTCGGCCAATCCTTCAGAAAGCTTCAACACCACGTTGCCCACAAAACCGTCGCAGATCACCACCTCGACAGTCCCTTTAAAAATATCGCGTCCTTCCACATAGCCGTGATAGTTCAACGAGGTCTGACGCAACATGGCGTTGGTTTCGCGGGTCAGTTCATTACCCTTGGATTCTTCTTCGCCATTGGACAACAAGCCGATGCGCGGATTGTCAATCCCCATGGCATGGGTGGCATAGACCTGTCCCATGATGGCAAACTGCACCAGATTGATCGGCTTGCAGTCGACATTACCGCCCACATCCAGCACCAACGTCTGACCATTGAGGGTTGGAAAAATCTGGGCAATGGCGGGCCGTTCAATGCCGGCGATCCTTTTCAGTACGAACATACCGGCAGCCATGGTGGCGCCTGAGTTACCGGCGCTGACCGCAGCACAGGCCTTGCCGTCCTTGACCAGCTCAAAGGCAACCCGCACCGAAGAGTCACGCTTTTTACGCACGGCATCGGAGGCGGAATCGTGCATCCCCACCACTTCGCTGGCATGATGGATAGTGATGTCCAGCCCGGTGACGTCATGACGTTCGAGCTCCTGACGGAGCCGCACCTCATCACCCACCAGGGTAACAGCTATTCCCAGTTCACGGGCAGCAGCAACTGCACCCTCGACCTCAATGGCCGGGGCATTGTCGCCACCCATGGCATCAACGGCAACTCTCATCGGTGTCGACAAGGGCTGCGGTTAGGCTTTTTTAGCAGCGCCAGCTACTTCTTTACCCTTGTAAGTACCGCAGGAGGGGCAAGCGCGGTGCGGCATCTTGGCAGCCTTGCACTGGGGACATACCGACAACGAGGGAGGTGTCAGAAAATCATGGGCGCGCCGCATATTCTTGCGGGATTTAGAGGTCTTCTTCTTGGGTACTGCCATGGCGGATTCTCCTTTATGGCCAAACGGCCAGGTTTAACGTTGGACCTTAAAGTCCTTTAAGGCTGCAAATTTAAGATTAACCGGTTCTCGCGAGCAGTCGCACTTGGTTGTATTCAGATCGGCACCGCAAACCGGGCAGAGCCCTTTGCACTGTTCGCTGCACAAAGGCTTGAGCGGTACAGCCAGGGCCACCTGCTCACCGATTTCCGGCAGCAGATCGATCTCTTCACCGCTGAAAACGGCTGAAACCAGATCCTGCTCTGCCAGCTCGACCTCATCCTCGTCCCCTTCCTGAGGGGTTCCTTCACGGAAGAAGATGGTAAAACGGGAACTGAGCTGCTGATCAAAGCTGACCAGGCAGCGGGAACAGGTCTGACGCAACGGAACCGACACCGTGCCTTCAACCCGATAGTGATCCATCTCACGACCTGCGGTCAGCGTAGCCTGCACCGGTCCGTCAAAGACGCATTCACCCGATGTCACCATAGCCACCAGCACCGGAAAAGACTCAGCCGGCTCTGAGAACGACAGCTCTCTGATAACATCACGGATATGGTCTAGCCTGACCTTCATGGTACGCCTTGAACACACGGGTTAAGAAACGATGTAATATAGTGAAACTGGTCGGTTTGTCAAGGAATAATACAAAACACAGGCTGATCTGCCGGCAGCGGACCGGCTGTAACGACAGCAATCAAGCAAACAACTGCACAACGAAAAAGCCCCGGAAACTCCGGGGCTTTTAGGCTGCCTGGCGTATAAACCAGACTATTTTGGTCGGTGCGACTGGATTTGAACCAGCGACCCCTACCACCCCAAGGTAGTGCGCTACCAGGCTGCGCTACGCACCGAAACTACAATGCTGCTCGAAGGGAAACTAGTTCCTGTCGTACCTGCGACAGAATGGAGCGTAGGTCCTGCTGCTCCTGCCCGGCTGGTTGGGGTTCCGGGCACCGGGATCGCTGGGGCTTAAGCCGTTTGCGAACCCCTTCGATGGTATATTTTTCTTGATACAGCAACCGTTTGATCTGCTGTATCGTTTCAATATCCTGCTTGGTGTACAGACGTTGACCGCTGGAACTCTTCTCAGGACGCAGAAAGGTAAATTCAGTCTCCCAAAACCGCAGTACTGAACTTTTCAGATCGGCCAGCTTGGCTACCTCGCCGATCTTATAGTAGGTCTTATCCGGGAAAGAGGGTTGCATGACCGGCCCCGTAACCCTCCGCGGCTACTCCTCGTTGTTGATGGCGCTCTTCAGCACCTGACTGGGCTTGAAGGTCAGAATGCGACGGGCACTGATGGTAATTGCCTCACCGGTCTGCGGATTGCGTCCACGACGGTCGGCCTTTTGCTTAACCACAAAATTACCGAAACCGGCAATCTTGATCTTGTCTCCGTCTTCCAGGGTGGTTTTCATGATACCGAAGACCATCTCCACCATCTCGGCAGACTCTTTCTTGGAGAGACCGATCTTCTGATGAATCCGTTCAACAATATCAGCTTTCGTCATAGCTTAACCCCACCTCAAATAGCACGCGTACATGCAGACTAAAAAATCCCCTGTGAGCAGGAGAAACGCTTTATAACACGTGGTTTACCCAACCGCAACAGTTTATCGCAGTGCCACGCCCAATTTTTTCGCCAGGGTATCCACCACCTTCTGGTGCAACGCCGACACCTCATCGTCCGTCAGGGTGCGTTCCGGCGAGCGGTAGCGCAAGCGCAGGGCGATGCTCTTCTGGCCGGACGGGATAGCCTGACCCTGATACAGGTCAAAGACATTTACGTCCTCAAGCTCCTTGAGTCGCAGTCCACTGACACAGGACAGCAGCTGCTCTGCAGCCAGTTCCAGCGGCGCCAGCAGGGCCAGATCACGCACACTGTCGGGATAGCGGGACGGCGGTACGATGGCCCGCCGCTTACCGGACAGCCGCACCAGGGCTTCGAAATCAAGCTCAAAGCAGTAGGCTGGGCGCTCAAGTTCGTACCGGCCCTGCACTGCCGGATGCAGCTCTCCCAGCGTACCGATCAGCGTGGTCCCGCACAGGATGCGGCAGGCCTTGCCTGGATGGTAATAGGGCTCCGGCTGCTCGGCTGACCAGCGGATGCCATCCAGCTGCAGCTTTTCAAACAGGTTCTCCAGCACCGCCTTGGCATCAAAGAAGTCAGCCTCAGCCTGTTGCTGACACCAACTTTCCGCAAAACGGGCGCCACTGATCAGTCCGGTAGCCCAGATCGGCTCATGGGGCAGTTCTGCATCGGCCGTGGGCATGTAGATGCGGCGCATCTCAAACAGACGCAGGTCTAGCGAACGGAAGCTCATGTTGCGCGAGGCGGTCTCCAGCAAACCGGGCAGCAGAGTGGTACGCATCACCGACTGTTCCTCGGCCAGCGGATTGCAGAGCCTGATGCCGCTGCGTCGGGGGTCGTCGCCACTCAGTCCCAGCTTGTCGGCGCCATCCGGACCGATGAAGCTGAAGGTGACGATCTCGTTCATCCCCTCGGCCACAAAATGGTCACGAACCAGCCGCTGCAGCTGCTGGTGACGGCTGGGACGATCAGAGATCACCGCCGCCACCGGCATGCTGGCCGGCACCTGATCAAAACCGTTCAGTCGGCAGATCTCCTCAATCAGATCAATCTCACGCTCAATATCAATCCGCCAGGAAGGGATTCCCACCTGCAGGCTCCCATCGGCGTTTACCGCCACCGTGAAGGCCAGATTGCGGAACAGCTCCGCCATCCGTTCGCTGGTCAGTTGGATACCGATCATGTCGTTGCAACGCTGGGGACGGAAACAGATACTGACCGGCTGCTTGGGAGACGGATAGGCGTCCACCCGCCCTGCCGCAACGGTACCGCCGGCCAGTTCGGCCATCAGGGCGGCAGCCCGGTCGAGGGCCAGTGGCACCATGCCGATGTCGGCACCACGCTCGAAGCGATGGGATGACTCGGTGTGCAGCCCCAGCCGCTTGCCGGTGCGACGGATGGTGGGAGGATCGAAGAAGGCGCTCTCCAGCAGGATGTCGCGGCTATCGTCCTTGATCTCGGAATTGAGCCCGCCCATGATACCGGCCAGGGCCACAGCCCGCTCTTTATCGCAGATCACTACATCGCTGGCAGTCAAGATACGCTCCTGACCGTCAAGGGTGGTGAAGCGCTCCCCCTCCCCAGCCTTACGCACCACAATCTGGCCGCCGGCCACCTGACGGTAATCAAAGGCGTGCAGCGGGTGTCCCAGTTCCATCATCACCAGGTTGGTGATATCCACCACGTTGTTAATCGAACGAACCCCCACTGCCTGCAGCCGGTTGACCAGCCAGGCCGGCGACGGCGCGATGGTGCAGCCGCTGATGTAGCGGGCCGCGTAGCGCGGGCAGCCGACAGGGTCCTGAATAGTGACGCCGATATGCTGGCTTGCCGGTTGACTGCCTTCAGGCACCGCCATCGCCTGGTGCTTAAGGGTCGTGCCCAGCTTGGCCGCGATCTCGCGGGCGATGCCGATTACACTCAAACAATCGGCCCGGTTGGGGGTCAAACCGATCTCGAAAATCGTGTCCTTCAGCCCCAGGGCATCAAACAGCGGCACGCCGAGTGTCAGATCAGGCGACAGCAGCATAATACCGGCGCTCTCGTCGGCCAGATGCAGCTCCTTCTCGGAACAGAGCATGCCACAGGACTCTTCACCACGGATCTTGGAACGTTTGATCTTGAAGTCACCCGGCAGCACCGCGCCGATCTGGGCCAGGGCCACGGTATCGCCCTGTTTGAAGTTCTGGGCGCCGCAGACCACATCCAGGATCTCTGTGCCGTTGTCCACCTTGCAGAGTGACAGCTTGTCGGCATTGGGGTGCTGGTTCTTTTCCACCACCCGCGCCACCACCACCTGGTCCAGCCCGCCACCAACCTGCTCGATCCCCTCCACCTCGAGGCCCAGCATGGTCAGCAGATCAGCCAACGCCGTGGGAGACAGATCAAAATCAACAAACTCTTTCAGCCAGTTATAGGTAACTTTCATAGATTCACCGCGCCTCAGAACTGACGTAAAAATCTGACATCGTTTTCAAACAGCAGCCGCATATCGCTGATGCCGTATTTCAGCATTGCGATCCGCTCAATCCCCATGCCGAAGGCAAAGCCGGAGATGGACTCAGGATCATAGCCCACATGGCGGAACACCTCGGGGTCCACCATGCCGGCCCCCAGGATCTCCAGCCAACCGGTCTGTTTGCAGACCCGGCAACCAGAGCCGCCGCAGATCACGCAGGCGATATCCACCTCGGCCGACGGCTCGGTGAAGGGGAAAAAGCTTGGACGCAGCCGCACACCGGTCTTCTGGCCGAACAGCTGGTTGGTGAAGACGGTCAGGATCCCCTTCAGGTCGGCAAAGGAGACCTTGCTGTCCACCATCAGGCCCTCGATCTGGTGGAACATCGGCGAGTGGGTGGCATCGGAATCGCAGCGATAGACCGTCCCGGGCGCAATGATCCGCACCGGCGGTTTCTGTTTGAGCATGGTGCGAATCTGGACCGGCGAGGTATGGGTTCGCAGCAGCAACTCGTTCTCCACAAAGAAGGTGTCCTGCATATCACGGGCCGGGTGTTCCGGCGGAAAGTTGAGCGCCTCGAAGTTGTACCAGTCGTGCTCGATCTCCGGCCCTTCGGCCACGGCAAAACCGAGACCGGCAAAGATCTCGCTGACCTCTTCCACCACCAGGGTCACCGGATGCTTGCTGCCCAGACGGTGACGTCGGCCCGGCAGGGTCACATCGATCCGCTCTGTGGCCAGTCGCTGCGCGGTGGCCGCCTCACGGGCTGCACTCATGGCCTGCTCAACGGCCCCTTCCAGTTCATCCTTGACCACGTTGACCAGTTGGCCCACCTTGGGGCGCTCTTCAGGCGGCAGTGCTCCCAGCCCCTTCATCAGGCCGGTCAACTCCCCCTTGCGCCCCAGATACTTGACCCGGATCTCGTTCAGCGCTTCCTCACTGGTGGCCGCAGTAATGGCCGCCATGGCCTGCTGCCGCATCTGTTCAAGCTGTTCCCGCATACCAAAGTCCTTTGTCTGTAGGGGTTAAACTGAAAAAGGAATGAGAGCACTAAGCCCCCATTCCTTTTTTCTGTGGATCAGCCAGACCTACAGCTGAGCCTTGGCCAGGGCCGAAATCTCGGCGAAGCCCTTCGGATCGGAGATGGCGATATCGGCCAGCACCTTGCGGTCGATCTGGATATCAGCCTTTTTGAGACCGAAGATGAACTTGCTGTAGGGCAGTCCGTTCAGGCGAGAAGCCGCGTTGATCCGCATGATCCAGAGGGAACGAAAGTCCCGCTTCTTGACGCGACGGTCACGGAAGGCGTAGTTAAGCGCCCGGTCAACTGCCTCGGTTGCGCTGCGGAACAGCTTGCTCCGTGCGCCACGGTACCCTTTGGCCAGCTTCAATACCTTGTTGCGACGCTGGCGTGTTTTAAAACCACCTTTTGCTCTCGGCATCTTAGTACTCCTTTAGGTGTATTGCCCGATCCGCAAGGGGCCGTTTTCCTCACGGTTCTGGGTCGGTGCACCTAGCGGTGCACCTAGCGCCCCTACCCGGTTACAGGTAAGGAATCAGTGCGCTGATGTTCTTTTGATCCACCGCAGCAACGGTGTTGCCCTGACGCAGGTTACGCTTGCGCTTGGTGGTCTTGGGGGTCAGGATGTGGCTGGTGAAGGCATGGGCACGCTTGATCTTGCCGGTGCCGGTCTTCTTGAAGCGCTTGGCTGCGGCGCGATTGGTCTTGATCTTGGGCATTGCAGACTCCTTTGTGAATAAATCTCTACAGGGTTATTTTTTCGCCTTGGGCGCAATAATCATAAACAGTTGACGGCCGTCAATCCGGGGAGCAACCTCCACCACGCCGATATCGGCTAGTCCGGCTGCAAATTTTTCTATCACGGCACGTCCGATATCCTGGTGGGTGATCTCGCGGCCACGGTAGACCAGGGTTACCTTGGCCTTGTTGCCTTCTTCTAGAAAACGACGCACATGCTTGATCTTGAAGTCCAGGTCATGATCATCGGTCTTGGGCCGGATCTTGACCTCCTTGACCTGTACCTGCACCTGTTTTTTCTTGGCTTCCTGCTGTTTCTTACTGGTCTGATACTTGAACTTGCCGTAGTCCATGATGCGGCAGACCGGCGGCGTGGCGGTCGGCGAAACCTCCACCAGATCAAGCTGACGGGCTTCGGCAGCCTCCAGGGCCTCCCGAAGGGTCAAAATCCCCAGTTGTTCGCCATCGTCGGCAACCACGCGTACTTCTTGGGCGCGAATGGCATGGTTGATGTTGGTTGTTGCAGTTTTAGGGGCGGCTATGGCGACACCTCCTCGCAGGATAACAGCATATTACTTGTGTGCCTTTACTTCTGATTCTACAAAGGCGATAAATTCTTCAGGTTTCATGGCATGCAGGTTCTTGCCGTCGCGGTAGCGCGGCGTCACGGTCCCCTGCTCCACTTCCTTATCCCCGATCACCAGCATGTAGGGAATCTTCTGCAGCTGGGCCTCGCGGATCTTGAAATTCAGCTTTTCGTTGCGCAGGTCTTCCTGCACCCGGATACCGGCTGCACGCAGTTGTTTGAACACTTCCTGCGCATAGGGGATCTGGTTGTCGGTCACCGTCAGTACGACCGCCTGCACCGGCGCCAGCCACAACGGGAAGTTGCCGGCAAAGTGCTCGATCAGCACGCCGATGAAGCGCTCAATGGAACCGAGGATAACCCGATGCACCATGACCGGCCGTTTACGCTCGCCGTCACTGGACACATAGGTCAGATCAAACCGTTCAGGCAGGGTAAAATCGCACTGGATAGTAGCACACTGCCACCGCCTGTCAAGACAATCGCGCAGCTTGATATCGATCTTGGGACCGTAGAAGGCGCCATCCCCCTCGTTGATCTCAAAGGGCCGGCCGGTATCCTTCAGGGCGCCCAACAGGGCTGCGGTGGCCCGCTCCCAATCCTCATCGCTGCCGATGGACTTTTCAGGGCGGGTGGAAAGCTCCATCTCGTAGTCAAAACCGAAGATAGCCATCACATCGGAGACGAACTTCAGCACCCCTTTAATCTCGCCGTCCAATTGCTCGGGCGTACAGAGGATATGGGCATCGTCCTGGGTGAAACAACGAACCCGCAACAGACCGTGCAGCACACCAGCCCGCTCGTGGCGGTGCACCGTACCAAGTTCAAAATAGCGTTGCGGCAGGTCGCGGTAGCTACGCAGTTGCGACTTGTAGATCATCATGTGGGACAGGCAGTTCATCGGCTTGACGCCGAAGCTCTGCTCGTCCACCTCGGTGAAGTACATGTTCTCGCGGTAGTTATCGTAGTGCCCCGACCGTTGCCAGAGCTCGGTCTTGAGGATCTGCGGGCCCACCACGATATCGTAGCCGCGCTTCAGGTGTTCCTTGCGCTCGAAATCTTCCAGCAGGGTGCGCAGCATGGCCCCCTTGGGATGCCAGATGGCAAAACCGGGACCGACCTCGTCGGAGAAGGAAAACAGATCCAGTTCGCGACCCAGTTTACGGTGGTCGCGACGCTTGGCCTCCTCGATGCGATGCAGGTAGGCTTCCAGCTCCTTTTTGTCCACAAAGGCAGTGCCATAGATACGCTGCAGCATCCGGTTGTTCTCATTACCACGCCAATAGGCGCCGGCAATCGAGAGCAGCTTGAAGGCCTTCAGCTTGTTGGTGTTGGGCACGTGGGGACCACGGCACAGGTCGGCAAATCCGCCCTGACTGTAGATCGAGACCTGCTCGGCGCCGATATCCTGGATCAGTTCTTTCTTATAGGGCTCGCCCATCTTTTCAAAGAAGGCGATCGCTTCAGCAGCGGACATCACCGAACGCTGAACCGCTTGACCGGCGGCGGCCAGCTCGGCCATCCGCTTCTCAATCTTTTCAAGATCTTCCGGGGTAAACGGCGTATCGACATCGAAGTCGTAATAGAACCCGTTTTCCACAGCCGGACCGATGGTCACCTTGGCCTGGGGGAACAGTTCCTTCACCGCCTGGGCCATCAGGTGTGAGGTGGAATGGCGGATGATATCAAGGGCCTCGGGGCTCTTTTCGGTGATGATGGCCACGGAAGCACCATCGGCCAGGGGGGCCGAAAGGTCCACCAGCTCGCCGTTCACCTGGCCAGCCAGGGCAGCCTTGGCCAGACCGGCGCCGATTGATGCGGCCAGATCAGCCACGGTGGCGCCGCTGGGCAGTTCGCGCTTCGAACCATCGGGCAACTGTACGTTAATCAAGGACATGGTTCGTCTTCTCCAAACAGAAAAGGCATCGGTAGTGCCGATGCCGCTCTCAGTTCAATGGTAGGCGCGGGCGGTCTCGAACCGCCGACCTCTACCGTGTCAAGGTAGCGCTCTCCCCCTGAGCTACGCGCCTCCAGCAAGGAATTGTCTTGATAACAGGTCGTGCAAGCTTCTGTCAAGCTGTTTTTACAGGGATTCGCTCCAGCAGCGCCACATTTTCCACATGGGGAGTTTGGGGGAACATGTCCACCGGCTGCAGTTCATGGCAGGCATAGCCCAGGCCGCTCAGGATATCCAGGTCGCGAGCCAAGGTCTGGGGCGAACAGGACACATACACAATCCGCTCCGGTGCAAGCTCTGCAACCTGCTGCAGCACCTCCCGGTCGCAGCCCTTGCGAGGCGGATTCAGAACCACCAGATCAAAGCGTTGCTCATCTTCAATGCTATCAGCCAGCAGCTCGCGCACATCGCCGGCTTCGAAGCGACAATTACGCCGATTATTCAGTCGGGCATTGCGTCGGGCATCGGCCACCGCCTCGGTGTTCATCTCAATTCCCACCACCCGTTTTGCATGGGGGGCCAGGGTCAGGGCGATACCACCGATGCCGCAGTACAAGTCCAGCACGGTCTGTTTTCCGGTCAGGCCGGCCCGTTCAAGCACCGCGTTATAGAGCAGCGCGGCAGCCTCATTGTTGACCTGCAGGAACGAACGAGGCGAGATCAGCACCTCCACCTCGCCGATCCGGTCCTGCACGGTCTGCTGCTTGGTCAGAAAATGGTCGTGGGGGCCAAAGATCACATTGCCTTCGCTGCTGTTGACATTCTGACAGGTCACCACCACCTGGGGCACCTGCTCCTGAACAAAGCGGGCCAGGTGATGGATTTCGTTGAAGGCCCGGCGGTAGGTAACAAAGGTCACCATCGCCTGATTGCTGCTGGCAGAGACCCGCACCACCAGGTAGCGCAGGACGCCGGTCTTGTTCTTCTCCTGCCAGATCGGCACCTTCAGTTTGCTGATCCCCTCGCGGGTGGCCTTGACCACCCGGTTCACCAGGGCATGGTGCAGCGGACAGTCTTCCAGGTCGACCACATCGTGACTGGCTCGGCGATAGATGCCGATATAGGGCTCACGGTGGGTGCCGGCCACCGCCAGTTTGGCGGTGGTGCGATAGTGCATCCGCTGGTTGGGGCTGAGCGGCTCCAGCACCGGCACCTTCTTTAAGGTGGGATAGGCGGCCAATTCGGCCCTCACCTGCTCGTGCTTCCAGCGCACCTGCTCGGCATAGCGCATCCCGATCAGCGCGCAGCCCAGACATTGCTCGGCCTCACCACAGATCGGTCGCTTGGTACGCAGCTCCGACGTTTGGGTCAGTTTGATCAGATCGGCATGGGTCACGTTCTGTCCCAGATGACTGATCCGTGCCAGACACCGGTCCTGGGGCAGTGCGCCGGCCACCAGGATGGTGGCGCCCTCGAAATGGGCAACACCCATCCCTTCCGGGTCAAGCCGTTCAATCAGCAGTTCCAGGGTCATACCCCGCCTCAAGCCGGACAGTGCCGCACCTTTTACCGGCGGCTTGGCAGCGGTGCGTTCGGCAGGATTGCGTGATGGTTTTTTCATGGTCTACTCCGCTGGCGGGCCGCCTCAAACAGCACAATACCACCAGCCACCGAGGCGTTGAGGGATGAGACGCCACCATACTGCGGGATCGCCAGCAGGCCGTCACACTGCTTGCGCACCAGCGGCCGCATCCCCTCCCCTTCGCTGCCGATCACCAGCACCAGATTGCCCCGCAGGTCGGTCTGGTAGATATCCTTCTCGGCCTCGCCAGCCAGGCCATAAGCCCAGCAGCCGGCATGTTTCAAACGTTCCAGGGCCTGCACCAGATTGGTGACCTGGATCACCGGCAGGGTCTCCACCGCACCGGCCGAGGCCTTCTCCACCACCGGCGTGACGCCGCAGGCCCGGTCCTTGGGGATGATCACTCCCTGGGCGCCGGCGCAGGCCGCCGAGCGGATCAGGGCGCCCAGATTCTGGGGATCCTGAATACCGTCCAGCATCAATAAAAACAATGGCGCATCCCCTGTCGGAGCAGCCAGAAAATCATCCAGGTCGGTATAGGCAAAGGGGGCCACTCGCAGCACCAGACCCTGGTGATGGGAGTTGCCGGCCAGACGCTCCAGATCGGACCGTTCACGCCGGCGAACCGCGACGCCCTTTTCTTCGGCCAGGGCAACGATCTTGGCAATACGATGGTCGCTGCCGCTGGTCTGCACAAAAAGCTCGAAAGCCCTGCGGTTTCCACGCAGGGCCTCACGGACCGGATTGACACCGTACAGGATGTCGTCGCTCATGGCGTCCCTTTCACAATCTCGTCCACAATCAGGTCGGCGGCCAGCACCGGATCAGCAGCCTTGGCAATCGGACGACCGATCACCAGATAGTCGGCACCGGCCTTGACCGCTTCAGCCGGGGTCATGATTCGCTTCTGGTCATCCACTGAGGCAAAGGACGGTCGCACACCGGGGGTCACGATCAGGAAATCAGGACCGCAGGCGGCACGGATGGCCTGTATCTCCAGCGGCGAAGCCACCACCCCGTCCATGCCGCTCTCCTTGGCCAGCCTGGCCAGACGCACCACCATCTGTTCCACCGGCTGCTCGATCCCCACCGCCTTGAGTGTCTCTTGCGTCGAGGAGGTCAGAATGGTCACCGCCAGCAGACGGGGACGCTCGGCATCAGTAAACTGTTTACGCACTGCAGTGGCGGCCTGTTCCATCATTTCCGGTCCGCCCAGGGCGTGCAGATTGGCCAGCTTGACCCCCAGCCGACCGGCGGCCAGCATGGCCTGGGCCACGGTATTGGGGATGTCGTGGTATTTGAGATCAAGGAACACCTGACCGCCGTGGCGCTTGACCGCCTCCACCGCGGCCGGGCCGGCGGTGGTGAACAGCTCCTTGCCCACCTTGAACATGCCGACCTTGGAGGACAACAGCTCAGCCCAACGGTCGATCTCGCTCAGTTTGTCCACATCCAGGGCAAAGATAATCTTTTCACGTGCCTGTTCTGGTGTCATATCAGCGCTCCCATATCTCTTTTTTGTCCTTGCCCAGGTAGGCCCGCTTGACCTCGGCGTTTTCCAGCAGCTCGTCGGCTGGTCCTTCCAGGATCACCTTGCCGGTCTCCAGCACATAGCCCCGGTCAGCCAGCCTCAGTGCGGCCTTGGCGTTCTGCTCCACCAGCAGGATGGTGACCCCCCGCTCGCCCCGCAGCTGCTGCAACACACGGAAGATCTCCTGCACCACCAGGGGCGCCAGGCCCATGGAGGGTTCATCCAAGAGCAGCAGTTTGGGACGGGCCATCAGGGCCCGGCCGATGGCCAGCATCTGCTGCTCACCGCCGGACATGGTGCCGGCCGCCTGCTTGCGACGTTCTTCCAGACGTGGAAACAGCTGGAAGATTTCCTGCATATCGTTATGGATGTCTGCCTTGGCATCCCGGGACCGATAGCGCAGGTAAGCACCCAGTTCCAGGTTTTCCTCCACGGTCATCGGCTTGAAGACCTGGCGCCCCTCCGGCACCTGGGAAACTCCCAATTTAACGATCCGGTCCGGGGCCAGAGCCTTGATCTCCTGTTTCTGAAACAACAGATCGCCGCCGCTGGCCGGAGTGACAGCGGAGATAGTGTTGAGGATGGTGGTCTTGCCGGCGCCGTTGGCGCCGATCAGGGTTACGATCTCCCCTTGGGCCAGATGCAAGGAGACGTTCTTCAGGGCATGGACCTTACCGTAGTAGGTGTTGACATTTTTAAGTCTTAGCATCAGTCATCGTCTCCAAGGTAGGCGGCAATCACCTCGGGATTATCCTGTATCTCGCGCGGCGTCCCTTCGGCCAGCTTCTGTCCCAGGTTGAGCACCACAATCCGGTCGCAGATATCCATCACCAGTTCCATGTCGTGCTCCACCAGCACCACGGTTACGCCCAGTTCACGAATCTTGCGGATCAGCTCCGCCAGACCGACGGTCTCCTGGGAGTTCAGCCCGGCGGCCGGCTCATCCATCAGCATCATGCGCGGCTTGCAGGCCATGGCCCGGGCGATCTCCAGCATCCGGCCCCTGCCAAAGGGCAGGTTGGCGGCGGTTACGTCGGCCAGGTCGGCAATGCCGACAAACTCCAGCCACTGCAATGCCTCTTCGCGGATACGACGTTCTTCCTTGAGTGCCCAGGGCATCTTGAACGAGCAGGCAAACAGGCCACTGGAACTTCTGCTGTGCAGCCCCACCATCACGTTTTCCAGCACGGTCATCTTGCCGAACAGTTCAATATTCTGGAAGGTACGCACCATCCCCAGGCTTGCCAGCCGTTCAGCCGGAATTCCGCTGATATCCTGCCCCTCGAAGATCACCCGACCGCTGGTCTGCTGGTAGATGCCGGTGACGATGTTGAACAGGGTGGTCTTACCGGCGCCATTGGGACCGATCACACCGGTGATCTCGTCGGCCCGGATGGAGAACGAGACATCGTTCAAGGCGGTGACGCCACCAAAGATCTGGGTGATGCCCTGCAACTCAAGCATGGCTGTCCCCCTTCCCCTTCCGCAGGCCAACCAGCTTGCGGAACAGGTCAGGAATCCCCTGTACCAGGCCGCCCGGCATGAAGATGGTCATCACCATCAGCAGACCGCCGTAAAAGACAATATCGTAGTCATGCATGAAACGCAGAAACTCCGGCAACAGCGTCAGCAACAGCGCCCCCAGGAATGAGCCGTAGATGCTGCCCAGACCGCCGATTACCACCATGGTCAACAGCTCCACCGAGATGTTGAAGCCGAAGGAGGGCGGCGCGATAAAGGTCATCACATGGGCGTAGAGCGAACCGGCGATGGCAGAGATCATGGCCGACAGGGCGAAGATCTGCACCTTGAGCAGCCGGGCATTGACCCCCACCACCCGGGCGGCAACCTCGGCGTCGTGGATGGCACGCAAGGCCCGCCCGATGCGTGAGTTGGCCAGGTTGACCGACAGCAGCACGCAGCCCAGCACAAAACACCAGACCAGGTAGTAATTCTTCAGGTCGCTGTCAAAGATCAGCTGGCCCAACTGCAGGTTGGGGATGCCGGAAAAACCGGAGGGGCCGCTGGTCACCTCGACCCATTCGTTGAAGACGATGAAGATGATGATCCCCAAGCCCAGGGTGGCCATGGCCAGATAGTGCCCTTTCAGCTTGAGGATCGGGAAGCCGATCATAAAGGCCAGGCCGCCCACCACGATGGCGGCAACCAGCATGGTAAACCATGGATTCCAGCCATAGGTGGTGGTCAGCACACCGGACAGGTAGGCCCCCAACCCGAAAAAGGCGGCATGGCCCAGGGATATCTGGCCGGCATAGCCCAACAGCAGGTTCAGGGCCACCGCCAGCATGGTGTGGATACCGACAAAGACCAGCACGTTCAACAGGTAGCTGTCAAGGAAGGCAAGCGGCGCCAGCAGCACGCAGACAGCAAAGATCGAGTATTTCAGCAGCTCACGTTTCACGCCGTTACACCCGTTCGCTTTCCGGCTTGCCGAACAGCCCCTGGGGTCGCAGGAACAGGATCAGCAGCAGGATCACAAAGGCGATGGCGTCCTTGTAACCGGAGGAGATCAGTCCGGCCCCCAGCGATTCAAGCACCCCCAGAACCAGACCCCCAATCACGGTGGAAAGGCCACTGGACATGCCACCGATGATGGCGGCGCAAAACCCTTTCAGACCCAGCATGATCCCCACATCGTAGGCGGTCATGGTCAACGGCGCCACGATGATCCCGGCCAGTGCCCCCATGGCGGCGCTGATCACAAAGGAGAGCAATACCATCCGCCGCACGTCGATCCCCACCAGCCCGGCGGCGCGGGGGTTATAGGAGCAGGCCCGCATCGCTTTGCCGCTGATGGTGTGGCTGAAGAACCATTTGTTAAGCCCGATCAGCACCACCGTGATGCCAAAAATCCAGAGATGTTGGGGCAACAGGGTGGCGCCGGCCAGCATGATCGGCTCGTCGCCGGTAAAGGATGGCAGGCTGTGGGTATCCTTACCCCAGATCAGCATGGCCAGACCACGGATCAGGATCGCACCACCGATGGTGATGATTACCAGGGAGATCGGTGAGGCCTTACGCAAGGGTCTGATGGCCAGCCGCTCGAACAGCAGCCCCACCAGGGCAGCCAGCAGCACTGCCAGCGGGATGGCAATCCACAGCGGCAGCTGCAGCACTGACAGCAGAAACAGGGTCAGCATCCCGCCCAGCATCACGAACTCCCCCTGGGCAAAATTGATGATGCCGGTGGCGTTATAGATGATGGAAAAACCGATCCCGATCAGGGCGTAGATCGCCCCGGTGGAAAGCCCCGACAGCAGGTATTGTAACAGTTGAGTACCTAATTCCATGCGTTTTCAGTGCAACCTTTGAATACGGAAAGACAGGCGGATGCCTGCCTTTCCGGTAATGAACCTGCCAGTACAACAGATAAGAGGGCTGTTTCTACTTTGCCAGACTCCAGTCCCTGTTCTTGATTTCCACCATCACAAAGGCCTCCTTGTTCAGACCGGCATGGTCACCGGCCGAATAGGTGAAGGTACCGCCGATGCCGTGAAAATTACGGGTATTTTCAAGTCCATCACGAATCGACTCAGCGGTAGTGGCGCCACGCTCGATGGCCGCCTTGAGCAGCATGACCGCGTCCCAGGCGTGGCCACCGAAGTGGTCACCTTCCTGTTTGTAGTGATTCTGGTAGTCCTTGACAAAGGCCAGCAACGAGGCCTTTTGCGGATCTTTCTTGGACAGCGCGTCGGCCACGATCACCTTGCCGGAAGGCAACCTGACCCCTTCGGCCGCATCACCAGCCAAGGCGATGAATTTCTTGGAAGAGACGCCGTGACTCATGTAAAGCGGCAGCTTCAGGCCCAGCTGCCGGGCGTTTTTAGCAATCACCGCCGGACCGGGGTTGGTGCCCCAGACGATCAGCACCTGGGCCTGGGAGGCCCGGATCTTGGTCAGCTGGGACGTCATGTCGGTGTCCTTGGGGCCGTAGGTGTCGTCCACCACAATCTGCATGCCGAATCGCGGGGCCAGCGCCTTCAACTGCTCACGGCCCGATGCGCCAAAACCGTCAGATACGGTCAGCAGGGCCACCCGATTCTGCCTCTGCCGCTTGAGGTAGTCATAGATCCGCTCCACGGCCAGTGCGTCGTTCTGGGCGGTCTTGAAGACATACCGTTTGACCGGGTCGGTGATCTTGCTGCCGGCCGCACAGGAGATCAACGGGATGCGGGCCTTCTCCACCACCGGAATCACCGCCATGGTCTCACCGGTGGTGCTGGGTCCGATAATCGCCACCACCTTGTCATCCCGGATTAGTTTGGTGGCCATCTGCACCGCCTTGGTGGCGTCGCCGGCGGTATCGTACACAATCAGTTCCAGCTTCTGGCCCTTGATGCCGCCGGACTTGTTGATCCCATCCACCACCATCTTGGCGGTGTTGCGTTCCGGCTCCCCCAGGAAGGCAGGTGGTCCGGTCACCGAAAACAGGCCGCCGATCTTGATGGTATCAGCTGCCAGGGCAAACGAAGCAGACAACAGCAATGTCGCCGACAGCATCAGAACAGTCATGATTCGTGTAAGCATCGTCATCCCCCTATTTCAGGATTGCCCAGTCACCTTTGGTGACCTTCACCATCTCAAAGGCCGACAGATCAAGGCCATTGTGGTCATTGGCCGACATGGTAAAGATACCGGAGACGCTGACCAGCTTCCTGGTCTGCTCCAGCCCATCGCGGATCTGGGCCGGTGTAGCGCCCTTGGTCCTGATGGCGTTGGTCACCAGCAGGAAGGCGTCATAGGCGTAGCCGCCAAAGGTCGAGGCCTCCATACCGTAAGCCTTGCGATAGGCCGCATCGTACTCACGCAGCAGCTTCTGCTGGGGGTCGTTCTTGGGCAACATCTCATAAATAGCCAGCTTGCCGGCCGGCAGCATCACCCCTTCGACCGCAGCCGGGGTGGCCAGTTCAATATACTTCTTAGATGCCACGCCGTGGCTCATGTAGATCGGAATCTTGATCCCCAACTGCTTGATGTTTTTGGTAATAATGGCCGGGCCGGGGTTGGTGCCCCAGCAGATGACGGCGTCGGCCTTGCTAGCGCGGATCTTGGTCAACTGCGGTGTCATATCGGTATCTTTGGGGCCGTAGGTCTCGTCAGTCACAATGCTGAAGCCCTTTTTGGCTGCCAACTCTTTCAACTGCTCGCGGCCCGAGGCGCCAAACCCGTCGGTCACCGTCAGCAGGGCGATGTTCTTCTGCTTCTGTTTGGCCATGTAGTTGAGGATCTTCTCAGCGGCGACATAATCATTGGCCGGGGTCTTGAAGGTCCAGGTACGCTCCTTGACCGGCTCGGTAATCTTGATACCGGCGGCACAGGAGATCAGCGGAATCTTCATCTTTTCTGTCAGGGCCAGCACCGCCATCGACTCGCCGGTGGTGCTAGGGCCGATGATGGCCACCACCTTGTCGTTCCTGATCAGCTTGGTGGCCAGTTGCACCGCCTTGGTGGCATCGCCGGCAGTGTCGTAGATCACCGCCTCCAGCTTCTGTCCGTTGATGCCTCCCTTGGCGTTCAGGTCGGCCACCAGCATCTCCAGGGTCTTCTTTTCAGGCTCCCCCAGAAACGATGCCGGGCCGGTCACACTGAACAGACCACCGATCTTGATGGTTCCGGCAGCCATGGCCGCCGTAGCCATACAGACCATCAGAAGTGCCATACTGCCGATCATCACCAGCTTCTTCATAGTCCCCCCTTTTTCACAGGTGCTTACATCGAATAAAGTCGCTCACCCGCCAGAATGTTGAAGTTAGTGCCTGACAGTGCCGCAATCGCCTTATCGGTCTCATCAAAACGGAAGATGATCACCGCATTGCCGCCGCAGCGTTCAACAAAGGCGTACATGTATTCCACGTTGATCTGGTCACGGTCCAGCACCTGCAGGATGGCCGACAGTCCGCCAGGTTGATCCGGCACCTCCACCGCAACCACCTCGGTCTTGTTGACAGTGAAACCCTTATCCTTCAATACCGTCTTGGCCTGTTCGACATCATTGACGATCAGACGCAGGATACCGAAATCAGAGGTGTCGGCCAGAGACAGGGCCCGGATGTTAATCCCGGCCTCGCCCAGGATACGGGTAATCTCGGCCAGGCGGCCGGACTTGTTTTCAATGAAGATGGAGAGCTGTTCGACTTTCATACGCGTGACTCCTTGCCATGAAACGAGGATTTTTTTGTTATGGTGCTGACTCCCGAGAAATGACGCGGAGGCGTACCTGTTCAGTACGCCGCACAAGGCATTTCGCTGGGAGGCTGTGCCAGAGCGAAAAAAGACCGTTTCTACAGCTTTCTGTTGTCCTGCACCCGTTTAGCCTTGCCTTCACTGCGCTGGATGGTCTTGGGTTCCACCAGCTTGACGGTGGAGGTGACCCCCAGCATATCCTTGATCTCCTTCTCGATCCGGCGGGCCAGCGACTGCAGCACCTTGATCTCGTCGGAAAACATCTGCTCGTTGACCTCCACCTGCACCTCCAGGGTGTCCAGGTTGTCCTTGCGGTCCACAATCAACAGATAATGCGGTTCAACCCCTTCCACCCGCACCAGGATCGATTCAATCTGGGACGGGAAGACATTGACGCCGCGGATGATCAGCATGTCGTCCGAGCGGCCGCTGAGGCGGGCAATGCGGCCATGGGTGCGGCCGCAGATGCAGGGGCTACGATCGATGCTGGTGATGTCACGGGTACGGTAGCGGATCAGCGGGATCCCCTGCTTGGTGATGGTGGTGATCACCAGCTCACCCTTTTCACCGTCGGCCACCGGTTGGCCGGTTTCAGGATTGATGATCTCCGGGATGAAGTGATCCTCCCAGATATGCAGCCCCTGCTTGGCCTCGATGCACTCGATGGCCACGCCGGGCCCCATGATCTCGGACAGGCCGTAGATATCGATGGCGTCCAGCCCCAGGTTGGCCTCGATCTCGGCCCGCATCGCTTCTGACCAGGGTTCGGCACCGAAAATGCCGACCCGCAGCTTGGACGACCTGATATCCACACCTTCCGCAGCTGCCTCCTCGGCCAGATAGAGTGAATAGGAGGGGGTACAGGTCAGTACGGTGGAGCCAAAGTCCTGCATGATCATGATCTGACGCTTGGTATTGCCGCCGGAGATCGGGATCACCGAGGCCCCCAGCTTTTCAGCGCCGTAATGGGCACCCAGGCCGCCGGTGAACAGACCGTAGCCATAGGCGTTGTGGATGATATCACCCTTATGGGCGCCGGCCGCCACAAAAGAACGGGCCATCAGGTCGGTCCAGGTACTGATGTCCTGCTGGGTATAGCCCACCACCGTCGGCTTGCCGGTGGTACCGGAAGATGCGTGAATCCTGACGATCTCCTCCATCGGCGCGGCAAACAGACCATAGGGATAGGAATCCCGCATGTCCTGCTTGGTGGTGAACGGCAGCCGCTGCAAATCGGCCAGGCTCTTCACATCCTCCGGCTTCACACCGGCCTGGTCGAACGACTGACGATAAAAGGGGACATTGGCATAGACCCGCGCCACCACCGACTGCAGGCGTTTGAGCTGCAGCGCTTCCAGGGCGGCCCTGGGCAGGGTCTCGAACTCTTCGTTAAAATAGTTGGCCATCGAAGCGACCTCCTACAGTGTCCGGCCCAGTGCAAAGGCCTTCAGGTTGATCTCCAACGCCCGCTTGGGCACCATCTTCTCAAGGGCCTGCTGCCAGATCTCATCGGCTAATGGCAGCCCCTTGGAGACCGCACCCAACAGCACCGTGTTGGCGGCCCGCACGTCGCCGGCCGCATGGGCCAGCCCCTGGCCATCCACCAACAGAAAATCCGGAAACTGAGCCTTGATTTTGTCCGCCAGGCCCTTGGGGTACTCGGCCTGGCCAAGCAGGATTGAAGGCGGCAGGATACGGTAATCGTTGACCACCACCTTGGCGCCCTGCTTGAGCAGTGGCAGGGCGCGACAGGCCTCCAGCAGCTCGAAACCGAACAGGATATCCCCCTCACCCTCCGGCACTACCGGCGAAAAGACCTGGCTGCCGAAACGGACATGGGAGACCACACTGCCGCCCCGCTGGGACATACCGTGAATCTCGCTCTTCTTTACCTCGTGTCCGGCCAGCATGAAGGCCTCGGACAGAATCTCGGAGGCCAGCAGGATGCCCTGCCCGCCCACCCCCACCAGGAGGATGTTGGTTACGGAGTTGTTCATTGCTTCCCCCCGATGGCGTTGAATTTACAGAGTTGCTGACAAACGTTGCAGCCGGTGCACAACTGCGGGTCAATGAAGGCCTTGCCTTTGTTGTTGTCCGGGTTGGGTTTCCATTCGATGGCCGGGCACCCGATCCGCAGACAGGCCTTGCAGCCGGTACACTTACCCTGATCAACCTCCAGCACCGCACCTTTTTCAAACCGTCCGGCCCCCTTGATCAGGACACAGGGACGATTGGTGATGATCACCGACGGCTCGGGCCGGTTCATCTCCTCTTCCAGGGCCAGCCGGGTGGCATCCAGATCGTAGGGATCCACCACGCGCACATGTTTGATTCCCAGTACCCGGCACAGTTCGGGGATATTGACCTCCGGTGCCGGCTCACCGTTCAGGGTAAAACCGGAGGCCGGGTTCTCCTGACGGCCGGTCATGGCCGTGATTCGGTTATCCAGAATCACCACCGTGGCCGGCGCACGGTTCCAAGCCATCTCCATCAGGCTGTTGACGCCGGTGTGCAGGAAGGTGGAATCGCCGATCACCGCCACCACTCGCCGCTGTTCTTCAGGTGGCAGGGAGCGGACAATGCCAGAGCCGTTACTGATGGAGGCACCCATACAGACGCAGGTATCCATGGCGTTCAGAGGCGGCATGAAACCGAGGGTGTAGCAGCCGATGTCGCCAGTCACATAGGCGTTGGCGCGGTTCAGTTGATAGAACAGACCGCGGTGCGGACAGCCGGGGCACATGTTGGGCGGCCGGGGCGGCAGCACCTCGGGGGCAACGGAGGTCTTGTTCTGGGCGGCGATTACACCGGCCTGAGCAAAAGCATCACGGATGCGTCCCGGCGACAGTTCGCCGCACAGCGAGATGATATCCTTGCCTCTGGCTGCGATCCCCATCGCCTTGACCTGCTCCTCAATGAACGGGTCCAACTCCTCCACCACAAACAGCTGCTTGACCTTGCTGCTGAAGTCGCGGATCAGATTGTGGGGCAGCGGCCAGACCATACCCAGCTTGAGCACACTGGCCTCGGGCAGCGCTTCGCGCACGTACTGGTAGGTCACCCCGGCGCAGATCACACCGATCTCGTCGGAACGCAGCTCCATCCGGTTAAGGGCGGCAGTGTCGCCGTAGCCGGAAAGTTGGACCGTGCGAGCCTCGACGATCGGGTGGCGCACCCGGGCGTTGCCCGGCAGCATCACCAGCTTGGCGGCATCCTTGACCAGCTTGGGGGCCGGCAGGTCGCTCACCCGCTCACCCAGCTCCACGATCGACTTGCCGTGGGAGATACGGGTGCAGCTGCGCAGCATGACCGGTGTGTCGAACTGTTCCGACAGCTCAAAGGCCAGCTTTGTAAACTCTTTACACTCCTGGGAGTCGGCCGGCTCCAGCATCGGCACCTTGGCAAAACGGGCGTAGTGGCGGCTGTCCTGCTCGTCCTGGGAGGAGTGCATCTCCGGGTCGTCGGCCACCACCAGCACCAGACCAGCCTTGACACCGGTGTAGGAGGCGGTGAACAGCGGATCGGCCGCCACGTTAACGCCGACATGTTTCATACAGGCCAGGGCGCGGGCCCCGCCGAAACAGGCGCCAATCGCCACTTCCAGGGCCACTTTTTCGTTAGGGGCCCAAGAGGCGTTGATCTCCCGGTAGCTGATCACATTTTCAAGAATCTCGGTGGAAGGGGTGCCGGGATAGGCGCTGGCCACCAGGCAGCCAGCCTCAAAGGCACCACGGGCAATGGCTTCATTGCCGGAAAGGATCTCTTTCATCAGACACTCATTTCTTGCACAGCGTGATGGGGTGATAAAGGAGTAATTTATACACGTCTCAACGGAAGCTTGTCAATTCGTTTACTTTTGTTCAACGCCCTCAAAATGCCGCTTTGCTGGCTATTTGTGAAGTGACGCGGTTTGTGGTATGAACATTGGCATGGCATCGCTGCTCTGCATACAGGATCTCATACTGGACAGTCGTTCACCTGCCCTCTCCCTTGAACTTGCACCTGGGCGGCAGGTCCGCTGCATTGTCGCCGATGACCAGCAGCTGACCCAACTGCTCAGACTCTGCACTGGCATGGAGCTGCCGGAAAACGGCAAGATACTGCTGGATGGCAACGACACCGCGCAACTTTCCCGGCAGCAGCTGTTGGGACTGCGTCAGCAGATTGGCATCGTCAGTGCCTCAGGCGGGCTGATTGCCAACCTCAAGCTGTGGGAAAATATCACCCTGCCGATCTGCTACCGGCAGGGCAGCGTTACCGACCAGGCCGAACAGCAGGCATTGGCACTGCTGGACGGCTTTGGCTACTGCGGCAACCTGCTGGCGCTGCCGGGGCATCTGTCAGCCTTTGAACGCAGAATGGCTGCCTTTATCCGCGCCGCCATAGCTGCTCCCCGTCTGATGCTGTATGCCGGCTGTTTTGACAACCTGACCAGTGACCAGCGCCGTCTGCTGTTCGACCAGGCGCAGCTGCTGCACCGTTCGGTCCCGGGTCTGGCTTCGCTGTTCCTGACCACCAGCAGCAAGGCGCTTAACGAGCTTCAGCCGGATTGTAGTTACGACCTGAAATCCAACACCCAGCCCGTTGCGAGGTCTGCATGATCAAGGAAGAAGATCCCCGATTCAAACACCTGGAACGAAAGATCGGCCTGTTTCTGCTGGCTGCCGTGGCAGGGATTGCCCTGGTGGTGGCACTGGTGGGCATTCAGCGCGGTCTGTTCACCAAAAAATACACGCTGCACTTTACTGCCGACCGGGGCACCGGTTTCTCAAAGGGGATGCCGGTCAAGCTGTCCGGCTTCCGTATCGGCAGGCTCACCGATCTGTCTCTCAACGAGCATGCCATGGTGGATATCACCATCGAGGTGGAGCAGAAGTATGCCAAATGGATCCGCAGCGATTCCAAGGCCAAACAGGTCAAAGAGGGGCTGGTGGGAGACGGCGTCATCGAGGTATCGGTGGGCAGCCCTGAGAAGCCTGAGATCAAGGATGGAGAATCAATTGCCTTTGTAAAGACCAAAGGGCTGGATCAGATCGTCGAGGAACTGTCCGACAAGGTCAGGCCGGTGCTGGTGGAGGTACGCGACATCATCGGCTACATCAACGATCCTGACGGCGACCTCAAAAAGGCGATCCGCAACATGGAGCTCTTGACCCGCAACCTGCATCAGACCCGCGAGCGGGCCGATATCCTGCTGATCAACGCCACCCAGCGCCTTGAAGCCATCAGCCAACGTTCCTTCACGCTGCTGGACAACGCCAACCACAAACTGGACAGGCTGAACATTGACCGGCTGAACACCAGCCTGGAAAAACTGCCGCCACTGCTGGACAACGTCAACGCCGTCTCCGTTTCCACCAGACAGCTGGCCGACAAGACCTTCCCGCTGTTGCCGGGCCTCTTGTCACGCACCGAAGAGCTCCTGTTCAGCACCGACCGGCTGATGAACAGCCTCAACAATTCCTGGCTGCTGGGAGGGGGCACTGATGGCCAGCAACGCCGTCAACCCGGCGTAGGTGACAGCCATGACTAGAACCGTTCTGCTGTTGCTCGTGATGAGCGGCACCCTTTACGGCTGCCTGGGTGGCGCCGCCAGACTGACGCCAGGCCAGCAGAAACTTGCTGTGCTGCAACAACGGGCACAGCTGCAGACTGACCGAGGCCGGCAAACCGAGGCCGAGCGGTTGTTGCAGGAGGCCCTGCGATTGGCCGCTTCCCTGGATGATCGCCAGGGGCAGACCAGCGTACTGCTCCAACAGGCCCGGCTGGCCCGTCAGACCGGCGATCTGGTGGCTGCAGACCAGGCCATCGCCAAGGCGCTGCCGCTGGCCACTGGCGGCCCGTACCATGCCGATGTAGCCCAGGAACGTGCCCTGCTGGAACTGGCCCGTAATGATGTTGCAGCAGCCAACCGGTGGGCGGAGATCGCGCGACGTGAGGAACAGGGCGAACTGATCGCCAGCCGTCTCAATCTGTTGGCCCGGCTGGCGCTGCTGCAGGGTGACCGTGACCGGGCTGCCCAGTTGGCTGAAGAGGCCTTGAAAAAAACGACCGACGACTCGTTAGCGGCAGAGCGGGCCAATGCGTTGAGAATGCTGGGGATGATACGCGGTCAGCAGGGGCGCCATGACCAGGCACAACAAGAATTGCAGCAGGCATTGGCATTGGACAAACAACTGGAACTGCCGGCCCGGATTGCGGCGGACCTCGAAGCGCTGGCTGAACTGGCGGGGCTGCGCGGCGATACCGCAGCGCAGCAGGAGTACCAACAGCGGGCCACCACCGTGAGGGATGCCATCAACGACGACAAACAGCCCCCTCCACAGCCTGAAACACCATAAAGGAGTACTACAGCGTCAGACCAGCTTGCTCCGCCAGGCATAGGCCTTTTTCTGGCATTCCAGCACCGACTGCGGCGAAACGCCCAGCCGTTCCAGGCAGCTGGCTGCCTCATCCAGTTCCAGCCGTTCCATCATCTCACTCACACAGAGCAGGGTTCCCAGGTCACCGCCATGGCTGACCAGGGCGCCCTGAATCTCGTCGGTCACGTTCAGGTTCTGCAGAATATCCGACATACCGATATCATAGACATCCTTCAGCATGGAGAGGATGCCCACCATAAACGCCTCATCAGGCTGGGCATGACGCAGCAGCTTGCTGTTGGACAGCTCCAGCCGGGCCATCTCCTCCATAAAGGCAGCCCGCGCCGCTGCCATGTCCATCAGCGGATTGTTGAAGGTCTGTACCCCCGCCCCTTCGTCGGCGAAGATGGCCAATTGCACCCAACGCCGCAGGTGCTGCAGCCCCACCCGGGTAATGGCCTGACGCACGGTACGGATCTTTTCCCGCGATCCATAGGCCACCGAATTGACCAGCAACAAGAGCTTGTAGGTAAGCACCGGGCTCAGCTTGAAGGTCTCTTCGATCTGGTCAATCTCGGCATCTGAGGAAAGCTGTTGCAGCAGCCTGAAAAACACGCCCGATGCATTGGCCATACGGGTCTTCTGCACAATCGAGGGACGGGCAAAAAAATAGCCCTGAAACAGATCGAAGCCCATCCGGCGGCTGCGCAGGAAGACATGGCGGCTATCCACCTTCTCAGCCAATAATTTTACCGGATAGCGCTTGAAACGATCCACCTCGCGATACAACTCCTCCAGCGGCGTCGTGAGCAGGTCAAGCTTGATGATATCCGCCAGCCCCTGATAGAACGGCTCGTACTGCGGGCCATAGCGATGGTCGTCCAGGGCCAGCAGAAAACCTTTATCCTTGAGCTGCTGGCAGCGTGCGATCAGATCGGACGTGATCTCGACATGCTCCAAAAGCTCCAGGCTGATCACATCGCGGGGCAACAGCTCAATGGTGTCACTGAGCAGCATCTCGGCGTCCACGTTGATGTAGCCACGGTATTCCCCCAGCACCTCGCGGATGCCGAAACTGGAGAGCACATCCACAATCACCTGGGCCGTGGCCTGCACATGACTGTCGAAACTGGCCGCCGTCAAAGACCGGGGCGAGCGGAAGAGGAGTTCGTAGCCGACGATCTCTTCCAAACCGTTCAGAATCGGTTGTCTGCCCATGAGATGCTGCACGGCTTTACCTCGTTCGACGGGGTAGGACCTAAGGACGTTGTGCTCACGTACTAGCAGTGTAACAGGTTTGGAAAGTTTTTCAGCAGGGGAACAACTTTTCGGAGGGATCAGGCATCCAGCAGATCCGTGACCACCAGCCCTTCCAGCAGACTGTAATCACTCACCTTCATCTGATCAAAATGGAAGCGCTGCAGGGTCAGCAGGGTGATCAGCGCCCCGGCGATGATCAGATCCTCACGCCCCGGCTCCAGACCGGGCAGCTGCAGACGCTCCGACGGCGACAGTGGCAGCAGCTGGTCGTAGATGCGCTGGATTTCGCTCTTGTCCAGCACCAGGTTGTTGACCTTGCGGTAGTCGTACTCGGCCATCTTGAGGCTCAGGGCCGCCAGGGTGGTGGCGGTTCCGGCAGTACCGATCAAGAGCGTCGTGGCAGGATCGATCTGCAGTTGGTCACTGGCCATATGCGTCTCAAGGGTGTCCAGCTCCCGGTTGATCTTTTCAGCCATGGCGAAGGGCTCGCCCTTGCCTTCAGTCAGCCGCACCACACCCAACGGCAGACTGTGGACGAAACGGTGGGTGGTACCCTGCGCAAAGGTATATTCGGTGCTGCCGCCACCCACATCAAACAACAACAGGCTGTCCGGGCGCTGATCAAGACCGGCCAGCACCCCCTGCAGGGTGATGCTGCCCTCGGTCTGGCCGTCGATCACCCGCAGCCGGATACCGGTTTCACCTTCTACCTGCGCCACAAAGGCTGGACCGTTTACGGCGTCACGCACAGCACTGGTGGCCACGGCCCGTACCGCCTGCACACCCAGCCGACTGATTTCATCACGAAAGTCACGCAGGCAGGACAAGGCCCGTTGCATGGCGTCATCAGCCAGTCCCTGCTGACGACAAAAGCCACCGCCCAGCCGGACGATGGCCCTCATCAATGACACCTGTTCAAAACGCCCCTCAGGATAACGGTCGGCGATCAGCAAGCGGGCGGTATTGGTCCCGAAATCAATGGCGGCAATCCGCTGCGGCATCGACATTACTAACCGAAGATACGCTCCTTGAGTTCCTTGCCCACCTTGAAAAACGGCAACTTCTTGGGGTTCACCTTGATCGGCTCGCCGGTCTTGGGGTTGCGGCCGGTGTAGGCGCCGTATTCCTTGACCACAAAGCTTCCCAGGCCACGGATCTCGATCCGCTCGCCGTTAATCATCGCTTCGCTCATCGAGTTGAAGATCATGTTGACCACCTCTTCGGCCCGCTTGTGTGAGATATCACGCTGGGCGGCAAAGGCTTCGATCAGTTCCGACTTGTTCATGGCACACTCCTTCAGTGGTGGATACTTAAAAACGCGCAAAGGGCGATTTCTAGCTGTGGGTCAGACTGGCAATGGTCTCCAGGTGGCCGGTCTGGGGAAACATGTCCAACGGCAAGGCGTTCTCCAGGCGATAGCCGCCCTGATTGATCAGGATTGCCAGGTCACGGGCCAGGGTGCCGGGGTCGCAGGAGACATACACAACCTGCTGCGGTTTCAGCTGCGGCAGCAGTTTAACTGCCTCCAACGCGCCGCTGCGCGGCGGATCAAGCAACACGGTTGCAAAGCGTTCATTCCGTGCCACCAGCTGCTGCAGTTCAGCCCCGACATCGGCACATCGGAAAGTGCTATTGTTTACACGAACTTGACGGCTGTTGTCAACAGCCGATGCAATCGAGGGCTGATAGCCTTCAATACCCACCACCTGGGCGAACAGATCGGCCAGTGGCAGGGAGAAGTTGCCATTGCCGCAGTACAGGTCCAGCAGGCGCCCGTCGGCCACCGGCCGCACCAGCTGCCGTACCCGCTCGATCATGGCCCGGTTTTGCTGCCGGTTGACCTGGGAAAACCCGCCGATACCGTAGCCTAAGGTCATCTCACCTGCGCCGGCCGGCACCCGGTAGCTGATCCGCTGGTCACCAAAGACCGGCAGCAGCGTATCCTTGCGGCCACTCTGCAAAAACAGGCCAGCAAGCGCCAGGGACGCTTCATGACTGGCAAGCAAGGCCACCAGCCGTTGCGGATCGTTACCGATGTAATGCACGATGGCATGGCAGCCCTGCTCGCCCTGTTCAATACTGATCTGCGGCACGCGATCAGCATCCGGCAGATCTTCCAGCAGCAGCCTGAGTCGCGCCAGGGCGCCATTAATGGCATCGGTCACCACCGGGCAGCCCTGGGGCAGATCGATCACAAAACGGGAACCGCGCCGGTAAAAGCCAGCCTTAAGACCATCCGGGGCACGGTGCAGCTTGAACTGGGCCCGAGCCCGGTAGCCGTAGGGGCTGGGAGCAGCCATGGTCGGCCCCACCGGCGGATCGATCAATCTGCCGACCCGCTGCAAGGTCTCCAGCAGGATCAAACGCTTGGCCTCGGCCTGGGCTGGGTAGCCCAGATGCTGCCAATCGCAGCCGCCACACTGGCCAAAGGCCGGGCAACAAGGATGCACACGCAGCGACGACGGTTCCAGCAGCTCGACCAGCTCTCCCTCCAGCCAGGAACGGTGTTCCTTCGTCACCCGCACGGTCAGACGATCACCGGGGGCGCTGAACGGCACAAAGCAGACCTTGCCCTCAAGCCGCCCTACCCCGCTGCCACCGAAGGCCAGGCGATCAATGGTCAACTCGGCGTGCTTCATGACAGACAGGGGATACCGCGCAGGGTACGCTTGATCCGTTGCTGATATTCTTTAGCGATAAAGCGGGCAGCAAAATCAGGATGTTCCAAAAGCGGTTCCAGTTGCGTCAACAGGCGCTGCTGCAGGGCGGCGCGGGTCTCGTCAACCAGCTCCGGCGGCACGGCCATCTGCTCGACACTGCGCACCAACGGCACCGGGTCCCCCAACTGACGCCGCAGCTCCGCAAGGCGCTCCGGGTCGTCAATAGTGGCAGCTGACAACGGCACCAGACAACGGGCCTCGATGCTCAACCGCCAGTAGCCGCCGAAATAGTGACGGGAGGTGTCAACCAACTCCAATTTCAGGCCGTTGGCAAACTCGCGAACCATCAGGGCGCCCTGCTCAGACATAGCGCCCCTCTTCCAGCTGCCTCACCAGCTCCACCACCTTGACAACCACCAGCTCTTCAAGCTTGGCACCCTTGTCAGCTGAAGCCTTGGAGGGATCGCCCCACACCCCGCCGGGCCAATATTTTCGCTTATCCCGCACCAGGATACCGGTGGGAAAACTGGGGTATTCAGCGGGGGCGCTGCCCTGCACCAGCTGAGGATGGCTGTGCATGATACGGGAGGTCTCAATCTCGCCGGCATGGGCGTCGTTTGGGGTCTCTACCAGCCCCCGTCCCTGTTCCTTGGCCAGTTCATACTCGGTGACCACGGCTATGCGCAGCTCCGGCAGCTCCAGCAGCAGCTCCTCACCGGCATCCTGCAGCGCCATCCGGTGGGCGCCGCCGGCATGACCGGTCAGCACGATCACATTTCGGAAGCCCTGACCGTAGAAGGAACGGACCAGATCCTTCAGCAGGCCGCGCAGGGTGGTGGTGGAGATGGAGATGGTGCCGGGATGCTGGTTGGTGGAGCGACAGTTACCGTAGTGGATCGGCGGCGCTACGAACAACGGAATCCGTTCAGCGGCCCGTTTGCCCACCTCGTAGGCCTGGATCGTGTCGGTACTGAGCGGCAGGTGGCTGCCATGCTCCTCCAATGAACCAAAGGGAATGTACACGGTTTTACACCTTGTGAGCCCGGCCTCAACCTGCGGCATGGTCATCGCTTCCAGAATCACAAGACCTCCATAAAACGATGCAGCTGGGGCAGCACCCGCACATCGTACAGCTGTCTGCTGGCCAGGGCCTGCAGCCGCATCAGACGCTGCGCCGGCACAGCAACCCTACCATCTCTGTCGGTAACAGGCTGTATTACTAATGGTATTTCATCATCTATTGTGGCAACCAGTTTACAGGCTTTGACTAGTTCCTGATCAGCAGTCAGTTCACCCACCACCACCTTGACCGAGACATCCCGCTCCCGGGCCGCCTCCAGAAAACGGCGGTGTTCCTCCCACAGCTCCGGTGTGGCTGCGGCAGAGGGCAGTTTGATGTCCATGCAGATAAAATCCAGGTGCTCAATCAAACGCGACACGGCATCCGGCAGGGTGCCGTTGGTCTCCAGGTGGATCGGCAGCAGGATGTTCAGTTCCGGCAACCACTGCGCCAGCAGGTCGGCGTGCAAGAGCGGCTCGCCACCGGTGATGCTGATCGAGTGATGGGCATCGGGCAGTTCCTTGCACCAACGATGCACGATATCCAGCACCGTCTGTAACGAAACCGGCTGGGGAATCTCTTGAAACTGGCCGCTGCCCGGCGAGGTTTCCACCCGACAGACCGCCGGCGCCTCGATACTGGTGTCGCAGTAGGCGCAGTCCAGGTTACAGCCAGGCAGGCGGATAAAGATCTGGCGATAGCCGGCCAACACCCCTTCCCCCTGCAACGATGAAAAGATTTCGATCAACGGTGTGCTGCTATTCATAGTACTCGGCACAGGCATTGTCCGACTCCCAGACCCCAATCTTTTCGACGGTGATATTGCCGTTATTCAGTTGTTGCGACAGACGCTGGTAGAGAAAACGGGCGATGTTTTCAGAGGAGGGTGACAACTCCTTGAAGAACTCATGCTGGTTGACGTACTTGTGGTCCAGCTCATCCAGCAGCGCATTGGTCTCTTTCTTCAGCACCTTAAAATCGATGGCCATGCCGGCCTGGTCCAGTTCGCGGGCGGTGACGGTCACTTCCACCTTCCAGTTGTGGCCGTGGAGATTTTCGCAATCCCCCTGATAGTTGATAAGATTATGGGCGGCAGCAAAGCCGGTCTTGATGGTCAGACGATACATGGGCTTCCTTTCATTGATGCAAATAGGCGGACATAGTACACAAAATAAGGGGCGACCGCAAGGCCACCCCACTGATGCAAACATACGTATACAAACCCAGTCAACGACGAACCCGCACCGGTGGTCTCGTTATCCCTGCAGGGCCTGCTCCAGATCGGCGATAATGTCGTGTACGCCTTCGATACCCACCGAAAGACGAATGAAATCCGGCGTAACCCCAGCGGCGCGCTGCTCATCCTCGCTTAATTGCTGGTGGGTGGTGCTGGCCGGATGGATCACCAGGGTCTTGGCATCGCCGATATTGGCCAGATGCGAGGCCAACTTGAGCCGGTCGATGAAACGCAGCGCAGCCTCGCTACCCCCCTTGACACCGAAGCCGATGATGGCGCCGGCGCCATCAGGCAGGTAGCGCTGCGCCCGCTGATGATCTGGATGGGATGTCAGCCCAGGATAATTGACCCAGGCCACCTGGGGCTGCTGTTCCAGCCACTGGGCCACCTGCTGCGCGTTCTCCACATGGCGCGGCATACGCACCTGCAGGGTTTCCAGCCCCTGAATAAACTGGAATGCGTTGAAGGGGGACAGGCAAGCCCCCAGGTCGCGCAGCAATTGAACCCGCATCTTGATGATGAACGACAGGTTGCCCACCGCCTGCCAGAAAACCGCGCCATGGTAGGCCGGATCAGGCTCGGTAAATTCGGGGAACTTGCCGTTATCCCAGGGGAAGCGGCCGCCATCCACCACACAGCCGCCGATGCTGGTGCCGTGACCGCCGATAAATTTGGTCAGCGAGTAGACCACAATATCGGCGCCATGCTCCAACGGCCGGAAGAGGGCCGGCGTGGTGACGGTGTTGTCCACCACCAGCGGAATACCAGCTTCGTGGGCGATCCTGGCCACCGCCTCGAAATCATCGACGTTATTGTTGGGGTTGCCGATCGACTCGCAGTAGATCAGACGGGTATTCTCGTCAATGGCCCGGCGGTAGTTTTCCGGATCGCTGCTGTCCACAAAACGGGTGGTGATGCCGAAGCGCGGCAGGGTGTGGTGAAACAGCGTATAGGTGCCACCGTACAACGCACTGGAAGCAACGATATTCTGACCGGCCCTGGCCAGAGTCATGATGGTATAACTGATGGCAGCCTGGCCGGAGGCCAGCGCCAAGGCGGCCACCCCGCCGTCCAAGGCGGCCATCCGTTTTTCCAGCACATCGGTGGTGGGGTTCATCAGGCGGGTATAGATATTGCCGAACTCTTTGAGGGCAAACAGGTTGGCGGCATGCTCGCTGCTTTTGAAGACGTAGGAACTGGTCTGGTAGATCGGCACTGCCCGCGAAAGGGTGGGATCGGCTGCAGGATCGTGGCCGGCATGCAGGGCCAGGGTGGCCAGGGATTGTTGAACAGTCATGGTTGTTCTCCAATTTTAAGGATAAGCCACCCTACACATTCCATACATTTTAAGTCAAGTTCATTTTCCGGGCATCTCATATTTTTTAATGAAGTCGTTTTCAAACGAGCAGACGCCGTTCCGGCCGCCTTCTTTGGCATCGTACATGGCCGTATCGGCGGCCCGGATCAGTTCGGTCTTGTTGGGGGCGTCATCGGGATAGGTAGCCACACCAAAACTGGCAGTCATCGAAATCTGCTCACCGGAGTCGGCCTGAAAGCTATGCTCGTGCAGACGCTCCAGCATCTTGGTGGCTGCCGACAGGGCACCCTGCTTGCCGGTGTTGGGCAGCACAATCACATATTCATCGCCACCGTAGCGGGCAGCACGGTCGGCGGAGCGGATATGGCGGCGGATCAGATGCCCCACTTCGGCGATCACCCGGCTCCCCACCAGATGGCCGTAGGTGTCGTTAACCTCCTTGAAGTGATCCAGGTCCAGAAACAGCAGTGAAACCTGACTGCCGTAGCGTTTGGCGCGATCCACCTCATATTCCAGCAATTCATGAAAATGCCGGGCGTTGTACAGGCCGGTCAGGTCATCGGTAATCACCAGCTCGCTGATCCGCTGGTAGTTGCGGGCGTTGTCGATGGCAATGGCCGCAAAGTCGGCCAGCGCCCCCAAGAGCGGCATATTCTCGGGGTTGAACGGTTCGCTGCCGTCGACCCCGATCAGCTCCAGCACCCCCAGGACCCGCTCACGAATCTTGAGCGGCACACAGGCGATCGACGAAACCGGGTAATCGACTGCATTGGCAACACTATTATCAAAACGAGTATCCTTGGACACATCAGGGATCAGCAACGCCTCGCCTTGCTGCGCCACCCAACCGGCAACCCCCTGGCCGGGCTGCAGCCGCATCCCTTTCAGATCGTTTGAGACGGGCGAAACCGCGATCTCAAAGGTCAGCTCACCAGTCTCCTCATCTTTAAGCAGCAATGACCAGATCTGGGGCTGTAACAGCCGTTCCAGCTGGGCCATGATCCCTTTGAGCACATCACGCAGCTCCAACGACGAGGTCAGCGTCTTGCCGATCTCCAGCAGGGATGCCATCTCGGCATTTCTGCGGGACAGCAGATCAACGACATCCTCATTGTTACGCATATGGGCCGGCACCATAGCGCCTCCTTGGTTGGTTAGCCATGTAACCAGTCGCACAGGCCGGCGCCTTGGCGCAGCACCTCAGGCCGGTCGCCGATCATGCTGATCACGGTGCTGACATCGGTGGTCAACAGCCCGCCATCCACCACCAGATCGAGCCCATTGCCGAAAATTCGTTGGATCTCGAACGGATCCCCCACCGGTTCCTCCCCGGTCAGGTTGGCGCTGGTGGTAACGATCGGCGCCCCCAGCTGCTGCACGATCGCCATGCAGATCCGGTTGTCGGGAATGCGGATGCCGACCGTCTTCTGGCGGGTGGTCAACAGGTCGGGCACCTCACGGCTGGCCTCCAGCACAAAGGTGTAGGGACCGGGCAGGCAACGCTTCATCGCCTTAAAGGCCATATTGGTAAGCCGGGCATAGCGTGACACCTCGGCCAGGTCGCTGCAGATAAAGGAAAACGGTTTGCGCTTATCCCGCTGCTTGACCTGATAGATCCGCTCCAGCCCCTTTTTGTTAAAGATTGAGCAGCCGATGCCGTAGGTGGTGTCGGTGGGGTAAGCGATCACGCCCCCATCCTGCAGAGAGCGGGCCACCTGGGCGATCAGGCGTGGTTGCGGATTGTCGGGATTGATCTCCAGCAGCATGCTACTTCTCCGGGTTCAGCGCTTCCAGTGCCGGCAGCACAAAACGCCCCTTTTTCTGGATCAGACGGTCATCGAACCAGATCTCGCCGTCCTGCATCAACCGCACCATGTCCCAGTGTACCGCGGAACGGTTGCCGTTGTCGGCCTCGTCATAGGCCTGGCCGGGGGTAAAGTGGATCGAGCCAAAGATCTTCTCGTCAAACAGGATGTTGCGCATCGGGGTGCGGATATTGGGGTTGACCCCCACCGCGAACTCACCTACGTAGCGGGAACCATCATCGGTGTCCAGAATCTTGTTGAGGGCCGCGCTCATGGCGCCGGCGTCGGCCTTGACGATCCTGCCGTCCTTGAACTCCAGCCGGATGTTGTTGAACTCCTTGCCCTGGTAGATGGTGGGGCAGTTGTAGGTGATATGCCCCTGCACCGAGTCCTTGACCGGCGCAGTGAACACCTCGCCGTCCGGGATGTTGAAGCGGCCGTCGCACTTGATGCTGTTAAGCCCCTTGATGCTGAAACGCAGATCGGTGTCCGGCCCCACCAACCGTACCCGGTCGGTTGTGTCCATTAGCTTCTTCAAGGCCTCCATCTTGCGGGATTCAGCGGCCCAGTCCACGTTGCAGGCGCTGAACAGATAGTCCTCGTACTCCTCCAGACTCATCTTGGCTTCCTGGGCCGCACCGTTGGTCGGGTACCGGGTCACGACCCACTTGGTGTGCTTGACCCGCTGGTCCACCAGGGGACGGGTCAACTTCTGGTAGGCCACCATGGACTGCTGGTTGCTGGTGGCGTTAACCATCGAATTTTCACCAGCCGAGATGCCGATGTAGGCAGTCAGGGTCTTGTAGAAATCCAGCTTGTGCTGGGGAAAGACTGCCAACTGTTTCTTGGAGGCCAGGTTATAGAACTGACGGTCGATCTCGGGATGGTTGAAGCTGTACTCCACATACTCGGCGCCCCGCTGCAGACAGAGGGCGTACAGCTCCTTCACCAGCGGGGCCGCCTCAAAACCGGCCGCCGAGATCAAGACCCGGTCGCCCTTCTTGATGCGGGTGGAATAGTCAACCAAGACCCTGGCCATGTCAGCCACGCGGGGATCACGCATAGTCACTCCTTGTTCTGTTTTCGCTTTCCGTCCGGGCGTCTTTACGATAAAAACGCATTCAATCAGCTTTCAGAAGGGATTTTTTACATGAAACACCGTGAGATTGAAACCAAAATCATGAGCCCACTGATCGGCAACCAGATCCCCCTGCCGGCCTACGCCACCGACGGTTCCGCCGCCCTTGACCTGCGAGCCTGCCTGGACAACGAGATCACGGTGGCCCCCGGCGAGACCGTCACCATTCCCAGCGGCATCGCCATCGGCATCCACGATCCCGGTCTGGTGGCCATCCTGGCCCCCCGTTCAGGGTTGGGTATCAAGCACGGCATCGTGCTGGCCAACACTATCGGTGTGATCGACAGTGACTATCAGGGCGAGATCAAGATCGGCATCCGCAACCAGGGACAGCAGCCGTACAGCATCCAACCCGGCGAGCGGATCTGCCAACTGCTGTTTGTGCCGGTGGTGCAGGCCAGTTTACGGGTGGTGGAGCAGTTCAGCGAGGAGAGTGCGCGAGGGGCAGGCGGCTTCGGCCACACCGGTCGGGGGTGACAAGACGGGGCACGGCCAGCGGCCATGCCCCGCAAAGGTTACAGGCTGATCAGTTCACGGTTGGTGGTGAAACAGGTCGGATCCACCTTGCCCATCACCTGTACATTCAGAGAACTGTCTTGGAACAGTCTGCCGGCCAGCTGCTGCAAGTCGACGGCGCTGACGGCGTCGAAACCGGCCATCAGCTCCTCCAGCGGCTGATAGCGGCCGTAGTAAAGATAGCTGCGGGCCAGCCGTGACATGTAGCTGTCGCTGGACTCCAGCGACATCAGAATCTTGCCCTTGATCTGCTCCCGGGCGGCGTTCAGCTCATCCTCAGCCACCAGCTCGTCGCGCAGGCGCCCCATCTCAGCTAACACAATCTTGACCGCTTCACAACTCCGCCCCCGGTCGGTACCAGCATAGACCGTCAGCGCACCGGCATCACTGTAGGAGCTGAGATAGGAGTAAACCGAATAGGCCAGACCGCGCTTTTCACGAATCTCCTGAAACAGGCGCGAGCTCATGCCGCCGCCCAGGATGGTGTTCAGCACCACCAGGGCATAGCGGCCCGGATCGGTGTGCGGCAGACCATCGGTGCCCAGGCAGATCAGGGTCTGTTCCAGATCACGTTCCGACAGCTCCACCACCCGCCCCTTGGAGGGGCGGCTGCAGCTGCCGGTCTCGCGGCGCGGCTCGCCGGGGCTCAGGGCAGAAAAGGGACCTTCCAGCAGATCCACCAGCTGCTGGTGTTCCACCCCGCCGGCAGCGGCAATCACGATCTCGCTGGGCCGGTACCACTGCTGCTTGTGGGCCACAATCGCCTCGCGGCTGATGGCGCTGATGGTCTCGGTGCTGCCCAGGATCGCATGCCCCAGAGGGTGTCCCTGCCAGAAGCTCAGGTGGAAACGGTCGTGGATCGCCTCCTCCGGGGTGTCGTCCCGCATCTTGATCTCCTGCAGCACCACATTACGCTCTTTTTCGATCTCCTCGGCCGGGAAGATCGAATTGAGGAACATGTCGCTCAGGATATCGGACACCTGCGGCAGAAAGCGGGTTAAGGCCTTGGCGTAGTAGCAGACGTACTCGTGGCCGGTGAAGGCGTTCAGTATCCCGCCCAGTGAATCGATCTCCCGCGAGATCTGGCGGGCGTTGCGCCGTTCAGTGCCCTTGAACAGCAGGTGCTCGATAAAGTGGGCCACGCCGCTTATGGACGGTTGTTCCTGGCGGGCGCCGTTGGCCACCCAGATACCCAGCGTGATCGTATGCATGCCCGGCACCTGCTGGGTCACCAGCCGCACACCGTTGTTGAATGTCGTTTCCTGTACCATGCTGGATAGCCTACCGCAGTTTTCCAATTTTTCCACTCCTCCCATCAGTTTCTTGCAGAAGGCCCGTAACATCTGCTATGACAGGCCTAGTAACCCATCCGTGAGGTAGCCCATGCAGTGCATAACCACCCCCCTGCCCGGTGTCTTGATCATTGAACCCAAGGTGTTCGGCGACGACCGGGGCTTCTTTTTCGAAAGCTTTAACCAGCGGGTCTGGCACGAACTGACCGGTCTGGAACACCACTTTGTCCAGCACAACCACTCCCGCTCGGCCCAGAACGTGTTGCGGGGTCTGCATTATCAGATCAGCCAGCCCCAGGGCAAGCTGGTGCGGGTGGTCAGCGGCGAGATATTCGATGTGGCGGTGGATATCAGCCGTTCATCGCCCCACTTCGGCCAGTGGTACGGCATCACCCTCTCAGCGGATAACAAACGCCAGATCTGGATTCCTGAAGGATTTGCCCACGGCTTCTGCGTCACATCCCCCACAGCCGAGGTACTCTACCTGGCCAGCAACTACTACGCGCCGGAGCATGAGCGCTGCATCGCCTGGAACGACCCGGCCATCGGCATCAGCTGGCCCCTGAACGGCCAGCCGCTGCTCTCCGCCAAAGACGGCCAGGGTTGCCTGCTGGCCGAGGCTGAAACCTTTGACTGACCAGCGCAGCAATAGCCGCTGGTTGCTGCTGCTCTGCACCAGCCAGCTGTTCATCATGCTGGTCTTCATCAACTATTCCGCCATTCTGCCGTTACTCAAGGCCGAATGGGGTATGTCCAACACCCAGGCCGGCATCATCTTCTCGGTCTATCAACTGGGCTACATCGCCTCCGGCGTACTGCTCTCCACCCTCTCCGACCGGCTCAACATCCGCAACATCTTCATCACCGCCGCACTCTGGTCCGGCCTGGCCAACCTGCTATTCGGCCTGTTTGCCCACGACTTCACCAGCGGCCTGATTCTGCGGGGGCTGACCGGCATCGGCATGGGCGGCACCTACATGCCGGGCCTCAAACTGGTGGCGGAACGGTTCGAGAGCCACCGCCGGGGTCGGGCCATCGGCATCTACGTCGGCGCCCTGGTCTTGGGGGCCTCGCTGTCGCTGGTGGTGCCGGGGGTTATCACCAGCCTCTGGGATTGGCGCACCGCCATGCTGGTCTGCTCGGCCGGGGTATTTTTGGGGGCCGGTCTGTCGCTGTTTGTCTTCCGTGGCTACCGACCTGCCCCGGTGCCACGCAGCCCAAGAGGATTTACCGGCGAGATTCTCACCAACCGGCCGGCCCTGCTGATCATCCTGGGCTATGCCAGCCATATGTGGGAGATGTACGGCATGCGCAGCTGGCTGGCGCCATTCTTTGCCGCCGCCCTCACCGGCTGGGGCGTGGCCTCGTCCACCGCCACCGCCACAGCGGCCACCATTGCCGCCGTTCTGGTGGGGGTCGGCGCCTTCTCCACCGCCATCACCGGCAGCCTCTCCGATCGCTTCGGCCGCACCATCACCATCACGCTGGTCATGCTGTCCAGCGCCGGCTGTTCCTTCCTGTTCGGCTGGCTGATCAACACCAACCTCTGGTTGACTCTGGCCGTGGGGATTCTGTACGGCTGGCTGATCGTGGCCGAATCGCCGGTCTTCTCCACCGGCCTGACCGAACTGGTGGCGCCCGGCTACCTGGGGGCCGCCATGGGGATGCAATCGCTGATCGGCTACACCATGGGCATGATCTCACCCACCGTCTTCGGCTGGGCACTGGACCGTTTCCAGGACTGGCAGCCCTGGCCCGGCGTGAATGGAGCCTGGGGGGTCGCCTTTACCACCGTGGGATTGGGGGCCCTGTGCGGGCCGGTCTGCATGTGGCTCCTGCGCAGGCATCCTGACAGCAGCAGGATGGCCCGAGGGAAGCGGTAGACTATTCACTGCATCAGTTAGCGGCTCGGCGGATACAGATACTGCTGGAACCCGGCAAAGGCCTGACCGATCTCCGCTGGGGTCTGTCCCAGGTCAGCCACTGCATCGGGAATTGAGTCACGGTATTTCAGTTTTAAGAGTGGTGTCAACTTGGCCTGATCCAGCTCCTCCACGCCAACATCCACGTAATGGGCCAGCACAAAGTCCAGAAACAGTTGCAGTTTGTTGTTAAAATGCTGGGTGATCAGGGTGCGGGCCTTGCCTGCCCGTTCTTCACGGGTCAGCGGCGGCATGGCGTAGGCCACATGGGCCAGCACATCGAACAGATCGCTTTTCTCGGCGTCAATGATCCGCTGCATCTCGGCCAGCTGGTCATGACCGAATCCCTTTTCTGCCAGCCCTTCCAGCAGTTTCCTGCGGGTATCCGGTCGGCTCCAGAGCCCCCGCAACTCTTCCTCATTTTTGAAGAACTCCGGCAGCCTGCCGAACAGCAGTTCCATAAACTGCTGGGCCGACATCGGCGTGCCGTCAGGGTGCCAGAAGCTGGTAACGCTCATGTGTTGGATGCTGCGCTCTTTGCCATCAGCCAGTTTAACCTTTGCCTTCTGTCTTGGCGGCTGCTTTTCTCTTGTGACTTCTCCAGGCTCTATGGGGCGCGGACGACTTATCGCTTTTTCAACTTCTTCCATCGGTTCGCCGTCCCACTCAGGATCACAGAAATGGTGGTGGGCCTTCACAAAGTCGTAGATGGTGAAGTAATCCTTGCCGTCATACAGCCGGGTTCCCCGTCCGATGATCTGCTTGAACTCGATCATGGAATTAACCGGCCGCATCAGCACGATGTTGCGAATGTTACGGGCATCCACGCCGGTTGAGAGTTTTTGCGAGGTGGTCAGGATGGTGGGAATGGTCTTCTCGTTATCCTGAAAATCCCGCAGGTGCTGTTCACCCAATACGCCGTCATTGGCGGTCACCCGCTGGCAGTAGTTGGGATCAGGGCTGGTCTTCAGCTGATTGATCAGGTCACGCACCGCCAGGGCATGATCCTGGGTAGCGCAGAACACCAGGCTCTTTTCCTGCTGGTCGATCATGGACAGGAACAGCTCAACCCGCTTCTTTTCCCGCTCCTTGATCTCGATGATCTTGTTAAAGTCAGATTCCTCGTAGACCCTGCCCGCCTCGATCTGCCCCTCAATAACCGTATCATCAGGAATGTAGATATATTCATCCAGGGTGGTGGAGATCTGCTTTACCCGGAAGGGGGTCAGATAGCCGTCATTGATGCCATCCTTCAGCGAGTAGATGTAGACCGGCTCACCAAAGTAGGCATAGGTATCCACGTTGTCCTTGCGTTTGGGGGTGGCGGTCAGGCCAAGCTGCACCGCAGGGCTGAAGTATTCCAGAATCCCCCGCCAGTTGCTCTCGTCATTGGCGCCGCCCCGGTGGCACTCGTCAATAATGATGCAATCGAAGAAATCCGGCGGATACTCGCCAAAGTAGGGGGTATCGTTGTACCCGCTCATGAAGGTTTGGAAGATGGTGAAGAAGATGCTGCCGTTCTTGGGGACTTTACCCTTTTTCTTGATCTCATCCGGGGCAATCCGCACCAGGGCATCTTCAGGGAAGGCTGAGAAGGCGTTGTAGGCCTGATCTGCCAGAATATTGCGGTCAGCCAGGAACAGAATGCGGGGGCGGCGGGTCGGCTCGCCCTCCTTTTTCCAGTCAGTCAGGTTCCAGCGGCTCTGAAACAGCTTCCAGGCAAGCTGAAAGGCGATAAAGGTCTTGCCGGTTCCGGTGGCCAGGGTCAGCAGGATACGGTCTTGATGATCAGCAACTGCCCGCAGTACCCGTTCAACGGCGATGTCCTGATAGTAGCGCCCTTGAAAGTAGCCGCCCCGATCTTCAAACGGCACCGCAGCAAAGCGGTCACGCCATCCGTTGCGAGTCGCAAAGGTCAGGTTCCAGAGCTCATCCGGGGTGGGGTACTGCGACAACTCACCTTCTGTGCCCGTCTCCATATCAATACTGTAGATACCCTGGCCGTTGGTGGCGTAGGTGAAACGGATCGCCAGCTTACCGGCATACTCCTTGGCTTGGGCGACCCCGGAGGTACAAGGCTTGTCCCACGCCTTGGCCTCCACCACCGCCAGCTTGGTGTTGCGGTATTCCAGCACGTAGTCAGCCGTCAGCGCCTTACCCCGTTTGCCGTGGCCTTCGATCCGGCCTAAGGTGATCGGGTATTCCCGCCGGATGCGGCTACCTGCCACCACACCCCAGCCAGCGGCCTGCAGGGCGGGGTCAATATGCTCGGCTCTGGTTTCGGCTTCGTTCATCAGGCGGTCTTCCCGTAGGGAACAAATGCATTGCTGTCGCGCGTCAGCAGTTGTAGCAACTTGGGGTGAATGAACAGCTTTTCCTTCCCCGCATCCAGTTCGGTCAGTACGCCGATCCGGACCAACTGTTTCAGATACAGCGAGGCGGTCTGACGTTTGGCGATGCC
>NZ_JAVEPN010000038.1:0-3146 GCF_034008105.1 Trichlorobacter sp. | reverse complement strand
GGTAAGATAGTAATATTTTTAATTTATATCAAATATGAAGATTCATTTTTATAGCGTTAATAGCCAACTTTGATGGCGTGTATATTTTTCTTTTTCATTTGGCCTTATTATATATAATAGATAAAAAGGGATAAGTGATGGCAACATTAGCAAATAATAAAATTTATAGTAAAATTTACCACCTAGGTTATCAAGTTATTGAGCCAGGGCTAACTTTTAATTCCTATTTGCTAAAATATGGAGACGTATTTGTTTTATTTGACTTACCACCCATTTCTAAAATGGAAAAAGTCGCGATGGAAATTGGTAAAATCACCCCAATTGAAAAGATTACTTATCTCGTTATTCAAAATATCAACATATCATTAATTAACTCCATTAATTATCTTCGTAATAAAGGTTTCAAGGGAACGATTGTTTCTAATGAATTTTTCACTAAGCAAATTAATGAAAGCATCGTTTTGCTACCCAAATACATTATTGAAAAACATGATTATCGCTTAATGCTGGACGAAGAAGTCGGACTAGATTTTTATCCAGTGTTTTTTCTTCCCCATCCGCAGATGTTTTTTACTTATTTTTCTCAGCTTGCTACGGTGCTTTCTTCCACGTTGTTTTCCAGTTTTGTAGATCAAGATAAAACAATCACTTTTGATTTAGTTAAGACGCAGATTACGGCTTTTGAAAAAGCCAGTTTCCCAGATAAAACCTTTTTTAAAGGACCATATCAAAAAATATCAACACTTAAAGTGAATAATATTTTACCGATGTTTGGTTATATTATTTTCGAACCATTAACTAACCAAGTTGTGGATTTTATTATGCATCGCGATCTTATTGTAGCGAACAAAGAAACAATTACTGATGAAGCGTCACAACTACATCTTTTGCAAAGAGAAAACGAGCGTATGCAAATTCGTCAATTTGATCAAGAAATGGAAATTGCCGCATTGAAATCGCAAGTCTTAGAAGCAGAAAACGCTATTTATAAAGACGGAGTTACCAAACTGCTTAACCAACAATATTTTAAAAATCTTTTAATCAAGGATTTAGCAGGAACAACATTACCTGGTCATCATCGTGGAGTTTTACTTTTCCGCCTTGATCAACTCGATGCGATTAACCGTAAATATTCCAAGGAAATTGGCGATGAGACATTACGTGACTTAGTTTATGTTATAGAAAAGAATATCGATGATAGTAACGACTTAATATTTAAACAAAATGGCCCAGGTGTTTTTGTTTATAAACTCAATACGACGCCGAAAAAATTACGGGAATTTGCCGTAAAAATACGTAACGCCGTTGATAATTCTAAAGCTTTCATTGAACGCGTTACGGTTTCTGTCGCTATTGTGAGTGCAGAAGAAGTGGAGACATTTGATTCTAAAGAACAGCAAGCGACGGAAATAATGAACTTACTTGATAAAAGGATGCGTCAAGCTTATAAAAGTGGTAACGCGATGATTATCGATTCCGAAGCCAAATTAGATATTGAAAATGAGGGCGTTATTTTGCTTATTGATGAAGATGAAATCAGCCGAAACATGTTACAAAGAATTTTTAAGCGCATTAATCTCGAAGTCATTTTTGCAAAAGATGTGGAAGATGCCCTCCAAATTATTATTAACACGCCAATTGATTTTATTATTTCTGAAATCAATCTTAGTAAGATGGATGGGTTTGCACTTAAACGCCAACTTAATGAAACAAAAGAATATCGACAAATTCCATTTATTATGGTCTCGCATAGCAAAACCGTTGAAAATATTCGCCGGGGTAACCTGCTCGATGTTGATGTTATCCTTGAAAAGCCGATTATACCGGAAGAATTATTAGGCTTTATTAAACGCTTTAGAGAACGAAAAAATCCGCTATGACGACTGATTTAGCATTGATTGTACTATATATATTTCTTGGTCTTATCGCAGTGTTAATTGCGGCGATATTTTTTCAAAAAGCCAATAACGCGCGCCTAAGTGCCCGCCATAATGCGGCCCGCGACTTCATCATGCAACGCTATTTTGACCATGAAAAAGTGAAGATGCCGGTTTCCAGTCGTTTCTTTTTTAACGCCTTTTATGAAGTTGAAACGCAAATTCAAATTGAACCAGAAATTCGTCAACAAATTATTGATGATCTCATGCAAACGAAATTTCTTCATCAACAAATTCGCCGATTACATCACTGGAACCGCTATGTTCGCCGAATGGCGACATATTACATTGGTTCTTTAAAAAATGCGGATCTTCGCCCTTTTCTTGTTAAACAATTTTATCGAGAAAAAAATGATAGTGTGCGTTTCTTTTTGCTTTATCAAATTATTGAAGATATCGATCAACCAATGTTTGATTATTTAATGAAGACGCTATGCAATAACCGCTCGAAATACCCAACGTGGGTGTTTGCCTTAATTAAAAACCATTTTCAATATTTAAAACCATTTATTATGACTTATTGGGATTGTCATGATGAAGTTTTAGAAAAACTATTTATTTACTTATCGGGAACGCTTTATGATGCCGATTTAAAAGCTTACGCTGCTCAAGTGTCAGAAAATGAAACGCTGGAACTTTCCTTTCGCTTACAAGCACTGGACGCACTCGCTACTAATTATCCAGAGGTGCTTGCAAACGATTATTACATGCAGCATCCAATACCAGAAATCAAACAAAAAGCGATTCGCTCATTAGCAACGAAAATTGAGCAATCAACCGTCGATTATCTTATTGATTCGTTTGATGGAAGTAAGTTGGATATTGATCGAATTCAAAGTTTGTCGCGGATTGTTTTTGATGCAAAAAATTTGTTGCTTTATGTTTTCGAACGTTACAAAAATGCGAAACTTAAAGAACAAAAGTTTGGACTTGCCCGCGTCATGTCCCATCATCTTGAGTATTTTATTCTTAAAGTTAAGACTCAGGATTATCCTTATATAACAAATATTATTGATAATTTGCTCGAATTACGCGTTGTTGAAAGTATCATCGATTTCCTTAATCAAAATAAAGATCTAGATATTGAGCGTATCATGCTGGTATTGATTAAAAAGTACGCTTTAATTGACCCATTTTATCTCGACCAATTCACGATTTATCTAAATGCGGACATTCTTAAAAAAATCGGATTAATTAAAAAAGCCCAGC
>NZ_JAVEPN010000037.1:0-3315 GCF_034008105.1 Trichlorobacter sp. | reverse complement strand
TCAATACCGATGGTGAACAAGAGCAGCACCACGCCGATCTCGGCCATCTGCTCAACCTGATGGGTGTCCTTGATCAGTCCCAGCACATAGGGTCCGGCCAGGACACCGGTCACCAAAAAACCGATGATCGAGGGAAACATCAAGCGTCGGAAGATGATTACCGTCACCAGTGCCAGACCGAACAGGATCTCTATGTCACGCAGCGCATCATACGGCATGCCGTTCTCCTCAGAAGTAAAGGTTAGTCAGATACAATCCTGCGTTACAGAAAGAAGCACCAGGCAGCGCCGTTAAGATTTGGTCGCTGCAGGGCAGTTCTCCATCTCCTGATCGATAGTAGCCAGGGAAACCCCATCGGCCAGCAGATGCAGGCGATCACCAGCCATAACGACCGTGTTGCCGTTCGGCACCAGATGACCATCGCCACGCTGTATATAGACGATCAGCACCCCCGGCGGCAGACAGAGATCCACAATCTGACGGCCTGCCAGGACCGAATTGGCGTTGACGGTCACCACCGACAGCTCGCTATCGAACATCGAGTCACTCTCATGCTTTACGGCCGCCTGCCCCGCAGCCGACACCGCCTCAAGCCCCAGCCAGCGTGCCACCACCGGAATCGTCGAGCCCTGCAACAGAGCCGAGGTCAGCACAATAAAAAAGACCAGATTAAAGATCATCTCCGCATTGTGAACCCCGGCCAGTAGCGGAAAGGTGGCCAGCACGATCGGTGCGGCCCCCCGCAGCCCGACCCAGGAGATAAGACCCTTGTCACGCAGTGAAAGCGGTGAAAACGACAGGGCCAGCATCACGCTCAGCGGTCGGGCCACCAGCATCAGGAAGGCCGCCACCACCAGACCGATGCCGATTACCGGCACCAGATGCGATGGGAAGACCTGTAGTCCCAGCACCAGGAACATAGCGATCTGCATCAGCCAGGCCAGACCATCGTGGAAACGGAGCAGGGTCTTTTTCTGTACAAAGGCGCTGTTGCCCATCAGGATACCGGCCACGTACACCGCCATAAAGCCGTTGCCCTTGGCCAGCGTCACCAACCCGTAGATCAGCGGCACCAGACTCAAGGTCAGCACCGAATAGAGCCCTTCATACTCCAGTTGTAGCCGGTTCACCACCAGCACGGCGCCCCTGCCCAGCAGGTAGCCGGCCACCGCCCCCACCCCCATCTGCCAGATCAGCAACGGCGCCAGACTGAGCAGGCCCGACGACGGGCTGGTGATCAGCGAGATCAGGCCGATGGTCAGAAAGACCGCCATCGGGTCATTACTGCCCGATTCCAACTCCAGCAAAGGTTTCAGCTGTCCTTTAAGATTCACGTTACGCGAGCGCAGCACCGCAAACACCGCAGCAGCATCGGTGGATGAGACGATCGCTCCCAGCAACAACCCCTCGTACCAGGAAAAGCCCAGTACCAGATGTACAAACCAGCCCACCAGCAGGGCGGTCAGCCCGACGCCGATGGTGGAGAGCAGCATCCCCTCGCGCAGCACCGGTGAGACCGAACGCCACGAGGTATCCAGCCCGCCGGCAAACAGGATATAGGCCAATGCCAGCACGCCAAATGACTGCACCATAAGCGGATTATCGAAATGAATGCCGCCGGCCCCCTCGGAACCAGCCAGCATGCCGACCACCAGAAACAGCACCATGGCAGGGATACCGAGCCGGCTGGAAAGCTTACTGGCCAGAATACCTAGCAACAGCAGTATGGCGCAGCCCAGCATCAGCAGTTCAAACGGTATCATCTGCCCTCCTTGGTCCCTCGTAGATCACCGCTGGTCATCACAATCGCGTCCCCAGCGCTTGACGTAGCCTGCCACATCGAACTTGCGCTTGCAACCCTCGGCGCTCATAAATCTGATGCTGCCGAAGACCGGGCGGCGACCCCAGGCCCGATCATGGACCCCGCCCAGGGACCAGGCGATGCCGGTGTAGCCGTTGGGGTCGCGGCCATCCAGGGCGTAGCGGTCGTTCAGCTGTACTGCAATGGCAAAGGCCTCTTCCGGGGAGGCGGTCCATTCCAGCATCTTTTTGGCCCAATACATCCGCAGGTAGCCGTGGATCGTGCCGCTTACCACCAACTGACGCTGGGCGGCGTTCCAGAGCGGGTCGTGGGTGGCGGCCTGTTCAAACTGCTCCAGCGGATAGCAGTAGCTGCGCGGGTCATGACGGTGCTGTTCCAGGGTGCTGCGGGCCCAGTCCGGGGCGCAGTCCAGCCGGTCGTAATCCGGGCAGTGCAGGCAGAAGTTGTCGGACAGTTCCCGCCGCACGATCAGCTGTTCCAGAAACGGCTCCGCCGCCATCCCGCCGCAACGTGCCACCTGCAGCGCCACCCGTTGCGGGGCCAGCTGGCCGAAGTGCAGCCAGGGGGACAGCCCCGACTGGGCATCGGCCAACGGATCGTTGGCCTGCTGGCCGTAGCGCTGCAAACCGCCCTCCAGAAATGCGGCCAGGGCCTCGGCAGCGGCCACCTCGCCCGGTGGTATGTCGTTCTGCTCGGCCACACTGCGGTCCAGCGCCAGGCTCTCCAGCAGCGCCTCGGCACTGAACGGCTCGACGGACTGCTGCCAGGGGAACGGATGGGGCTGAAGCTGGGGGATCTCGGCCAGAAACTCCGGCAGCAGCCGCTTCAGCTTGGGCCGCAGGGTGTAGGCCCCGAACTCCCGCTTGGGGGAGGCCAGCCGGCAGGGCACGATGTTGTGGCCGTCCACCTCGATGATCGGTATCGACGCTGCTGCGGCGGCAGTTTCGAACCAGTGGCGCTTGATCCGCAGCGGGTCAAAGTCGCAGACCACCGTGCCGACCCCGGTCTGGGTAACGAAGCGCAGCAGTTCGGTTGGCGGGTCACCCCGCAGCACCAGCAGCGGTATCGCCAGCTCCGCCAGCCGTTGACGCACCTGTTCCAGTCCCCGCAGCATGAAGCCGTACTGCCGCAGGCTGGCGCCCAGAAAACCGTCGGCCAGGGTAAAGGCCACCAGCAGTGGCACCTTGCGTTGCAAGGCCAGTTGCTGGGCGTAGTATAATCCCCAGTTGTCCGCCACCCGCTGCTCACGGCTCATCCAGTACAGCAGCGGGCCGTTGCCGGTCCGACGATCGTTCAGGGCATGGCTGCGGCGTGCATCAATCATCAACCACTCCTCGCTCAGATCTGGCTCAGACTCTGCTCCGCCTCCACCAACACCCGCCACAGGTCCTCGCTCTCCCCCATGCCGACCCGGATCAGGAACGAGGCGATGCTCAGGTTGGTGCGGGCCCGGAACAGCTCCACCTGCCAGAGAAACTCGTCCCCCACCGGCG
>NZ_JAVEPN010000036.1:0-3344 GCF_034008105.1 Trichlorobacter sp. | reverse complement strand
GTTGTGTTGGGGCTATCCCTGGCATCAACGGTCATCGCAGGGAACCATGCCGATTATGTCGGTAATGGCCCCTTCAAGAATGGTCCGGAAGTAACTAAGAAGTGTATGGAGTGTCATGAGGCCGAGACCAAGGCTTTTATGAAATCCGTCCACTGGACCTGGGAGAAGGAGCAGACTGTCAAGGGTAAGAAGATGATGATGGGTAAGAAAAACGTCCTGAACAACTTCTGTGTGGCAGTGCCTTCCAACTGGCCGCGCTGTACCAGCTGCCATGCCGGCTACGGCTGGAAAGACGGCAACTTTGATTTTACCAAGGCTGAGAATGTGGACTGCCTGGTTTGCCACGAGACCACCGGCACCTACAAAAAGTTCCCGGCTGGCGCAGGCCATCCTGCCTATCCTGGTGAAGACAAGAAGTTCGGCGGCAAGCCCTGGCCAACCGTTGATCTGGTGAAGGTGGCCCAGTCGGTGGGTAAGCCGACCCGTGCCGCCTGCGGTTCCTGCCACTTCTATGGCGGCGGTGGCGATCACGTTAAGCATGGTGATCTGGATTCTTCGTTGATCAACCCGAATCCTGCTACCGACGTGCATATGGGCAAGCTGAATTTTACCTGCCAATCCTGCCATAAGGGTGGCAAGGACCACGCTATCAAGGGTGAGGCGCTGTCAGTTTCGGTGGGTAGTGGCAAGCGGATTCTGGGATGCACCGACTGCCACAAGGAGGCGCCTCACAAGAGCGCTTTCTATAACAAGCACGCCAAGAAGATTGCCTGCCAGACTTGCCATATCCCGACCTTTGCCAAGGATAAGCCGACCAAGACCTGGTGGGACTGGTCCACTGCCGGCAAGGACGATTCCAATGCTCCCAAGGATCAGTACGGCGAGAAGCTCTATGCCAAGATGAAGGGCGACTTCAAATGGGAAAAAGATGTGGTGCCTACCTATCTCTGGTTTAACGGCAAGGTTGAGCGCTATGTGGCTGGTGATAAGATTGATCCCAGCAAGGTGGTGGAGTTGAGTGCTGCCCAGGGTGACCGCAAAGATCCGAATGCCAAGATCATGCCGTTCAAGATTATGCGTGGTAAGCAACCCTATGATAGTGGCAACAACACCATGGCCTTTGTGAACGTTTTCGGCCCGCCTACCAGCGAGAGCGCTTACTGGGTTAAGTATGACTGGAATAAGGCCATCACCGCTGGCATGAAGGCCGCAGGTCAGCCCTATAGCGGTAACTACGGCTTTGTTGAGACCTCAATGGTCTGGTCGGTTAACCACATGGTGGTCCCCAAGGATAAGTCGCTTAAGTGTAACGATTGCCACGGCGATAAGGGGCGGATGGACTGGAAGGCGCTCGGCTATAAGGGCGATCCCAAAAATCCTGCAAACCGCTAGTTTGTAGACGTAGTAAGCGCCGTACAAAAAAAGCCCGCAACAAGCGGGCTTTTTTTGTGCTATACAATCCCGCGAAAGAAGTTACGTTTGGCATTTGTGCTGGTGTAAGCGCGTACAGAAGATGGCGTCTGGCAGTAGTCGTGGGCCGTGATGTGATCTGGAGGGATGGATATGCTGCGTTGTTTGATCATTGACGATGATGAGTTGGGGCGGGAGCTATTGGCGGCGCAGCTTGAGTCCTATGCAGTCTGTGACCTGGCCGCCGATGGCTACGAAGGTGTGGCCAAGTTCGCTGCCGCCCTGCTGGAGGGGAATCCTTACCAGGTGATTTTTCTGGATATCGTTATGCCGGGTATGGATGGCCATGCTGCAGCAAAGGCAATACGGGGGCTGGAGCAGGAGCGGGGTATTGTGGTGGAGCATGGGGTGAACATCGTGGTGCTGTCGGCGCTTAATACGCCGCAAGATATCATCCAGGCCTATGTGTCTGCCCAGTCTGCAGCCCACCTGGTTAAGCCGGTCAAGCCGGAAAGACTGCTGAAGACGCTCTGCAAGATGGGGCTTATTTCCGAATCAGTGCTGTAGGGGTTTCGTGGCCGTGGCGGCACCACGGTTGCGGCAGGCTACTTGCCCAGCAGCTGCTGCAGCCTTTCCAGGTCAAACCCTTCAACAATCCTTCCGAATAGCATGAACGTCGGTGTGGCTTCGATCTTGGCTGTTCGAGCGATGGCCCGCTGTTGTTCCAGTCGCTTGATTCCCTTGGTCGTTACCGGAAGTTTTTCGACAACAACGTGGTCGTATCTGCCACTCATCACCTCGTGGTAGGCCTTTGCCTGGTTGCTGTGGGAAAGGATGTACTGGGCCTTGCGTTTGGCCTGGGGGTGCTTGGCCAGGGGGGTGAAAAAGATATAGCTGGTGACGTCCCTGCGTTTGACAAAATAGGCGGCGGCCTTGCGGCAGTAGGGACAGTCTGGATCGGTAAACTCAATGACCGTCTTCGGGCCGTTGCCGATCACCAACGCCTTGGACAGGTCAAGACTGTCGGCCAAGGCGTGACCAGGCAGGAACAGCAGCCCGGCAAGCAGCAGACAGCAGCTGAGGTGGCGGAATGAGTGCTTGAGCGTCACAGGGTTGCTCCTCTGTTCGGGATGGCGCTACTCAGGTACCGACAGGGTGATGATGAACTCGCTTCCCTGTCCTTCGCGGCTGGCGGCGCTGATGGTGCCGCCGTGGGCCTCGACGACCAGCTTGCAGAAGGCGAGCCCCAGGCCACTGCCGCCTCTGCCGCGGGCGCTTTGGGAGTTGGCCTGCACAAAACGATCAAAGATGAACGGCAGTTCGTCGGCAGGTATGCCGTCGCCGGTGTCCCGTACACTGAGGATGATGGCCAGCTCGGAGCTGGCTGAGATGCCTTGTGAACAGGTGACACTGATCTCCCCGCCATCGGGGGTGAAACGGGCGGCATTGATCAGCAGGTTGGCCAGTACCCGTGAGAACTTGTCACGGTCCAGTGCCACTTCCGGCAGGTCGTCGTCGATCAGTGCGGTCAGGCGCAGGTTGGCGGCCTGGGCCGCACCGCGATAACTGGCGGTGATCTGGCGCGTCAGCTCGGACAGCTTGACCGGGGTCTTGCGGAACTGCATCTTGCCATCCTCGAAACGGTGGATATCCAGCATATTGTCGATCATGGCGACGACTTCAATGCAGCTGTCGATGGCCGACATCAGGTATTCAGCCTGCTCGCTGTTGACCGGCCCCAGGCGTCCTTCGCGCACCAGATCCACTGAGCCGATCACGGCGGTGATCGGATTTTTCAGATCATGGGACAGCATGGAGACAAAGTCCTGCTTTTCACGGTCCAGGGCCTTCATCGCCATGCCCCGCTCCATCCGTTTCACCAGTTCACCCTCGGTGAAAGGGGCCATCATGCAATCCACAGCCCCTTCCTTCAG
>NZ_JAVEPN010000023.1:0-23726 GCF_034008105.1 Trichlorobacter sp. | reverse complement strand
GTGCGGATCGGTGAACAGTTTCAGGGCTGGCAGGGCATCACCCACGGCGGTATCATCTCGGCACTGCTGGACGAAATCTGCGCCCAGGCCTGCATGTGCGGCGGCATGCAGGTGGTTACCAGCGAGCTGAAACTGCGCTACCGGGCGCCGGTACCGACCGGATCAATGGTCACCGTAATCGGTGAGGTAGTGGGAGAACGCCGTCGCCTGGTGGACGTCAAGGGCCGGCTTGAACTGGATGGCAAGATTATGGCAGAGGCCGAGGTGATCATGTTTCGCACCGCCAGCTAGCGAGGAACGGCCCCTATCGACAGATGCACTGCTGACGACCGAAGGGGCTGCTTACTAACAAATACGAACACAAAAAAGGGCCAGCTTTAAAAGCTGGCCCTTTTGTTTTTAATGGAGCGGGAAACGGGATTCGAAGGCTGATAGCCGTACTATCAACATAAAATAATTTAAACAATATTAGAATTTTAACCAGCACCCCACTATTCAAAAGTCCAACATAATCAAATGTAGAAAAATCCCATGTGCTAGAAGTCGTGAAAGGTATGTGAGTGTGACAACTTAACAAGGGCACTGCATTTGCCTGGTTTGTTTACAAATCGAAGTATTATCTTTCATCGTGTATTGCCTGATCTGCCGACTTCGCCCCTTGAATTTTTAAATAATTATATCCGCCTATCACGAGACCGATTAAAACGCACAAAGATACCAAACCTGCAATGAACCATGGGTAACAATACCCGCCTAGCCGAGAAAGGGCGTAAGTAGCGGAGCCCGCGAACAAAGCGGTGATAAATGCGGAACCAATCAACTTAAAAGTGTGAACGCTAAATGGTTTTATAGCTAGAAAATCAGTCTTTGTATAAAGTTGATTTTTTGTAAACATTGGCGCTTCATACTTCAACAAATGACCACGAATTGCATTTATTTGTCGTGCTGTATATACAAAATAAAGTCTGTTCTGTAGGATTGACAATAAAATAAGAATTGACCCTATAACTACTACTGTAGAAAGAAATGCAAGGCAGATAAAAAAATCGTAGTTAATATAATCAAATGTTTTATATAAAGCAAATTGTGCTGCTGATACAGTTGTTGATAAAGTAAATAAATACTTAATTAGGTTTATTTGCCGCTCATCATAAAATTTTAGCTGGGCAAAACACAATTCGTATTCTTTATGCAAAAATGAATTTGTTGAAATATCAGAATGTCCATTTGATGGTTCCATCATGGTCTGTCCTATATACTTTGTTTTTGGTGTTGTCATTATAACGTCTGATTGACGTCGGATGTGGTACGTTGTCATGAACACCGCTTTTGGTTGAAATTACGGTGTATTTTGCGTTGCATTTCTTTATAAATGGAAGACATGCACCATTTATGCTGCCATGATGACTTGCGTGCAAAATATCATTACAGAAGTTTTTTGTATTGTCATGAATAAATTGAAGATTTGCATCAGATGCATCACCAGTGAACAAGACCTGCCTTTGCCCTAAGGCGGCTTTAATAACCAAGCATGCGTCATGCAGTTCCCTAGTATCTGATGACGCAGTACCATTATCAGGACCTATCATCCAGAATTTAGCACCGTCTGTTTCCCAATATGGCTTATCCCAACTATCTTGCCTAAAAGGCGTATATGTTTTAGTCCCTTTATTGTAAAATTTATCCTTTAAGTCATTAAACTCATTCCACTCATCTAGTGTTACACTAGAATCACCTCGACGTCTTGTGTATGGGCTATAGATAAGGCAATCTATAGAATAATCATTATCCCATAGGTACTTCAGGCCTGAGTAATGATCTTTGTGCTGGTGCGTAATAAAAACACCCCTTATTTTTTTATTTAAAGGAAGTAATTCTGAATATTCACCAATATTATGTGTATCAACGAGAAAGGTTGCTGAGCCTGTTTTAATAACTGTTGAATCACTGCAACCTACATCTAAACAGTGAATTGTTCCCATAAAATCCTCTTTTTGTCAGAACTATGTTAGTTTTAAAAGTTTGATACTTTTGTCGGAAGTCTACCACAGTCCATCCAAGTCAACCAGTCAATTTTATGTAAAATATTCTTGACAGCCTTTGTTTGCTGGCGTATTCCTCGCCTTAACAAGTAACCGTTTCAGGCGCTGCACCTTTTGCAGCACATTCGTCCTGGTTGTTACCTCATAAACTAAAAACAAGGGGCCAAAAAGAGAGATAGCGCCACATAAAGTGTAGGGCATAAAATCAACAGCCCGGTTAAAGCCGACGTGCACACATAAAAGTACGGGCACCTAAAATCAAAAGACCCTAGTTAGAACAGACGCGCACAAAATAGATAGCGATCCCCGCTTAAACTAAACGACTAAAAAGAGGTACATCACACAGCCATGGACGATTTCCAGTGCTATCAGCACACGGGGAGACGTTATCATGGCTATTTTTGTATCTGACACCGCAACTTCACCAAACACCACCAACGACCGCCTTACAAGAGCCCCGGACGATCCGGCGGGGATTGCTGGCTCTGCCGGCAACCGCGGCGGATCGGCGGGACAACGGCAGGATACTGCCGTTGATACCAGCGTCGGAGGTGGGTACACCGGAGACGCCAACAGCCCCCGGCCAGTAATTACGGGGGCGCAAATTGCAATCCCCATTGTTAACCAGTGCTTAATCGACTGGGCTGCCTTTACCTTCAAAATCAACAATCCCCATGAAGTGCTTGAAATCATCAAGCTAGATGCAGCCTTGTTCACTGAAATGGAACGGGGCCATTACGGCTATTCCCGTACCCTTCGCAGCGGCAGCATTGCAATCTTTTATGAAGGTCGCGAAAACATGGGATGTCATGTAACCATGACCGGCCAGGGGTGCCGACAGTATGAAGCACAGTTTACTGACAGCCCGTGGCTTGATCTGTTTACCAATGCGCTTGCACACAAGGCAACCTTTACCCGCCTTGATCTGGCCCACGACAATGTGGATTCTACGCTCGATCTAGAAAAACTCAAGTCTGCTGTTCTCAACCAGGAAATCCGTACCCGCTTCAAGAGTGCTTCACAGATTCAGGGCTATGGCCTATCACGTGGCGCGTACCAGGCTGAAACCGGTGATAACACCATCTACTTTGGCAAACGGTCGTCTCGGGTATTTTTACGCTTCTACGACAAGTCTGCACAGCTAGGCCTGCCCTTTGTCTGGCGGCGCGCTGAATTTGAATTAAAAGACAAGCGAGCGCAGGAAGCGGTCAAGCTCTTAGCCTCTGGCATCCCTGCCGGTCAACTGTTCGTCGGTATCCTGAATCAGTACCTTGCTGTCATCAACTCCGACAACCTCAACACCAGCCGGTGCTCGGTCCAGGACTGGTGGGCTGCATGGCTGCAATCCACTGAAAAGATCAAGCTCACAACCACCCCCCAGATCAAGACCGTTGAAGAGGCAATGGCGTACTTACAGAAACAGTATGCCCCGCTCCTGGCGGTGATCCGTGAGTATTTAGGGCGCAACGGCTTTGAAGGGTACGTAAGCCACCTACTTAATGACGGCTCAAAGCGTCTCAGTATGCGGCATGAACAGATGTTGTTTGTCTCCACGCAAGGCCGTGCCGACAATTACGACGATGACCGCATAACACGCGAGGAACGCATTGCCATGATGATCGACGGGGGACTGACGCGAGAAGAGGCCGAAAGGATGCTGTCAGAACAGGGGGCCAGCCATGAGTGACCACCAGACTACCCCTGACGTCTTAACCGTGGAACAGTTTGCCGAACGTCTGCAGGTATCCCGTGCAACGGTCTTTGCCTGGATGCAGAAGAATATCCTGGTGCAGGGGCTGCATTTCTTCAAGATCGGGCGGGTGCTGCGTTTCGTCTGGAATGCCGAGGCGGTTGCTGTGCTTCTGAATTGTTCTGCTGGCCCGACACTCCAACCGGCCAAGGCTGCACCGCTGCCGACTGCTGGCGGGCGCAAGTCCTCGGCGATTAACTTCGAGTACTAAGGCTATGGCAAGCTGTGCTATGGTCATAGGCAGACTTTTGAATGGTGGGGCGTTGCGCACGAAAGGACAACGCTATGAGTAAGATCAACCACCACCTCGACATGCTCTTTGACAACGAGGATAAGAAACAAGGGGCCATTATCAGGAAGCCTGGCTCTCGTAAGCTGTACGTTCTCTTTTCCTACTTCAACCGGCGGATAGAGAAAACCACCGGCTTGAACGACACCAAGAAGAACCGCGAGAAGGTCAGAACCTGGCTGGATCGGGTGATAGAGAGACGGGACGCTGGCAAGCTGGTCTTTGCCGATGCCTTCCCCGGTGCATCGGAAGAGGAAAAAGCCTACTTTGCCAAGCTGGAAGGCTGGCAGTACAGCCCGGAACCGAAGGATATTTTATTCGGTGACTATGTGGCGGCGTGGTTCCAGGATGTCTGGGAGCAGTACTCGGAAGGGACCAAGAAGGACGACTACAAGCTGATCATCAACTACTGGCTGTTGCCGCACTTCAAGGAGCTGACCTTCTTCCAGATCAGCGGCGTGGAGATTCAGAAATTCATTGCCGGTCTGAAACGGAAGAAGGGACCACTCAAAGGGCAACCACTGTCAAAGGCCAGGGCAAAGAACATCCTCATTCCGCTACGCACCATCTGGAATGATGCCTGTGACCAGTACCGCTGGACGCTGCACAATCCCTTCACCAACCTGAAGAAACACCTCCCTAAAACACCGGCCAAACGGCGGGAAGGGTTCAGGTTCGATGAATGGATGACGTTCTTGAACGAGGTTGATCCCTGGTATCAGCCGGTGGTGGAGTTGATGATCCTTACCGGGATGATCAATTCCGAGATTGCCGGTCTGAGAAAGAGCGACATCACCCAGGATCATATCAAGGTGCAGCACACCATCGTCAGAGGCAAGGCCAGCGATACACCTAAGACCATTTACCGGATCAGGAAGATACCGATCACCCAGGCCATCAGAAAACGGCTGGATGTCCTTCTTGAGCGCAGTACCGGCGATTTACTGGTGACCACCAAGGCAGGCAAAACCTTCCGGCCTGCCGACTTCCTGAAAAACATCTGGTCAAAGGCAGGACAGGCCAGCGGGATCACCGATAAGGTTCCCTATTCGATGCGGCACTCCTTCGCTGCCTGGGCTTTAACTCTGCGGATTGATCCGAACCGGCTGGTTCGTTTGATGGGCCATGGCTCAAAGAAGATGATCTACGAGGTCTACGGGGATTACATCGACGGTCTGGAAGAAGATTTCTGGCTGATTCTGGAATACTTCGGCAGGGACTTCGTAGAACCCAAGCAGAGACGGCCACCGCACCAGGGAGAGTATTTCCCCTATGGCCCCAATGGGTACACACCAGGCACACCGGATTCGTATCTTTATCCTGTTATCCCTGCGAGTTACGCCAGAATCGAAACGGGCGGCTTGTGAAAGTTTTTGTGAAAGTTAGGGCAAAAAGAAAGGAACCCCTAAGGGTTCCTTTAAGTTAGATGGAGCGGGAAACGGGATTCGAACCCGCGACTTCAACCTTGGCAAGGTTGCACTCTACCACTGAGTTATTCCCGCGTGAAGAGATGGATTGTATAACAAACTGCCCCTGGGGCTGTCAATATTTTTTTTGCCGATGCCGCAGACAGGGTACTATTTTGAGGCGCCGAAAAAGTTGAGGATGGCGTCATCGAGACTGCCGGACTGTTCTTTTTTGGGTTCCGGGGCCTTCTGTTGAGCAGGGGCAGCTTTGCCGTCAGTGACCGGCTCCTGAAACAACAGATCAATGCTGGTATCCGGCTCCTGCGGAGGGACCGCTGGTGTTACGGGCGGCTCGCTGATGACCGCTTCTTCCTTCAGTTCGGTAACCGGCTCAGGCTTGGATTTGTCCGGGAAGGCCCGAGCGTCAAACTCGCCGCTTTTGAGGCGCCGCAGCATATCCTTATGCTGCTCCTTCATCAGATCCTCGACCACCGCCTCCAACTGTTCAATCTTGAGGATATCGGCGTAGCTGGTCTTTTTGGAGCAGAGAATCACCCCGTCGCGATACAGCAGGGTGATGACATGGGGGTTTTTGACCCCGCTGTCTTCGGTCTGGATATGAAAGACGTCGCCCTTATAGGTTATGTTGTGGTTATAGCCGAGCAGCATGGTGGTATCCCCGCAAGCGTTAGTGCTTCAGCAGTTTTTTGATCTTCGCCACGGCCTCCATGGCATCCTTGGCGTAGAGGTCGGCGCCTATCCGGTCGGCGTACTCCTGCGAGACCACCGCGCCGCCCACCATGGTGAAGGTGCGTATGCCGGCTGCCTTGAGTTTTTTAAGCACCACTTCCATCTCGGCCATGGTGGTGGTCATCAGGGCCGAGAGCCCCACCGCATCAACCTGCAGTTCCTGGGCCTTCTTGATGATGGTGGCGGCCGAGACGTTCTTGCCGATATCGAACACCTCGAAACCATGGTTTTCCAGCAGGGTGCAGACGATGTTCTTGCCGATGTCGTGGATATCACCCTCCACGGTGGCCATTAGAATCCGGCCCAGTGACTGGGCCTGTTGACCGGACAGCTCCTGCTTGAGACGACCGAAACCGGCCTGCATGGTCTCGGCCGACTGCATCACCTGGGGCAGGAAGACGATATTCTTTTCAAACCGCCGGCCCACCTCTTCCAGGCCGGGCAGCAGCCCTTCGTTGCTGATCTGCATTGGCGACAGCCCCTCAGCGAGGGCCTGCTCGATCAATGGCACCACCCCTTCCCGATCGCCGTTGATGATGGCCCGGGCCAACAGATCACGCACCGCCAGGGGCTGGTCGGTTGCAGCCGACACCACCGCATCGGCCTGCTGGCCGGCATAGGCAGCGATGTAGCCGCTGGCCTGGGGGTCACGGTTGAGCAATACCTGGGCCGAACGCCAGGCATCCATCATCGCCTTGTCCTTGGGGTTGATGATGGCGGCGTCAAGACCGGCCTCCATGGCCATGGCGAAGAAGGTGGCCGAGATCAATGGGCGTTGTGGCAGACCGAAGGAGATGTTGCTGACTCCCAGCACGGTGGTCAGGCCCAGCTTCTGCTTGACCAGCCGGATGGCCCGCAGGGTCTCCATGGCCCGCTTCTGCTCGGCGCTGACGGTCAAGGTCAGGCAGTCGATGATGATGTCCCGGTCGGGGATGCCGATACGGCGGGCGGCGTTGCGAATGCGGCGGGCAATGGCCAGCCGTCCCTCGGCAGTGTCGGGAATCCCCGTTTCATCGAGGGTCAGGCCGAGTACGGCGGCGCCGTACTTTTTAGCCAGCGGCAGAATACGTCGCAGACTTTTACGTTCACCGTTAACCGAGTTGATCAGCACCTTACCGTCGGCGGCCTTCAGACCGGCTTCCAATGCCTTGGGGCTGGAGGAGTCCAGCACCAGCGGTTGACTGACGGCGGTAGTGACGCAGAACACGGCCCGCTCAAGGGCCGCCGGTTCGTCGATGCCGGGTGCGCCGACATTGACATCCAGCAGATGGGCACCGGCCTGGGCCTGTTCCATGGCCTCGCGCCGGATATAGGCGGTCTTGCCTTCCAGCAATTCCTGGGTATAGAGCTTCTTGCCGGTGGGGTTGATCCGCTCACCGATCAGGGCGGTGGGGTTGCCACGCCCCACGGCGGCCCAGCCGGAACGGCTGGACAGCAGCAACGGCATGCCGCTTTGATCGGCCAGCCAGGCGCGCTGACGGCCATCCAAGGCGGTTCGCATGGCCTTGATATGTGCCGGCGTGGTGCCGCAGCAACCGCCGATCACCCGCACTCCCAGTTCCAGCAGACGGTCATGGTAGGCGGTCATCTCGGCCGGACTGGCCGGAAAGACCGTCTTACCGTCCACCAGTTGTGGCAGTCCGGCGTTGGCCTGACAGATCAGCGGCAGGTGGGTCACCCGCCGCATGGCCCGCAGCAGGTCGTACATCCCATCCACCCCGAGACCGCAGTTGGTACCGACCAGATCGGCTCCGGCGGCGGTCAGGGTAATGGCGGCGGCCTCGGGTGAGGTACCCAGCACTGAACGGCCGTTATCCTCGAAGGTCAGCATGGCGATCACCGGCAGCTGTGGAGCCACCTGCTTGCAGGCCATCAGCGCTGCCTTGCATTCCTTGATATCGAGGAAGGTCTCCAGACTGAACAGATCAGCGCCGGCATCAGCCAGGGCCTGGGCCTGTTCGGCAAACACCGCCACCATTTGGTCAAACGTAAGTTCGCCCACCGGCTCCACAAACTGACCGGTTGGCCCGATTGAGGCGGCCACGTAGGCCTTGTTGCCAGCCACTTCACGGGCGATTGCCACTGCCTTGGCGTTGATCGCCACCAGCTTGTCTTCCAGACCGAAATGTTCCAGCTTGCAGCGGCTGCCGCCGAAGCTGTTGGTGACTATGATGTCGGCGCCGGCCGCCACATACTCACGGTGCACCGAGGCCACCACCTCGGGCATGGTCAGGTTCAGCTCTTCCGGCGATTGGCCCGGCTTAAGCCCTCGCTCCTGCAGCAGGGTACCCATGGCACCGTCCAGAATCAGGGTGCGCTCGGCAAGTGCGTTCAAAAACGGTTGCACGGCTAGCTCCTTTCCTGGCTCGGCTGAAGCTGCGGGGCCTCCAGCTCACGGTACGGCACCAGGGGGTCCGACAGGTCCAGGTGACGCAGGCGGGCCTGGCGATTGCCATCGATGCTGATCTGCACCTTGGTGATCTCGGGCAGATTAGTACAGACCGTGTTAACGATGCCATACACCGCCAGCATCTCGGCCGAGCTGCCCGCAGCCAGCCCTTCCACAAAATCGCCACCCAGGTCAATCACGGCCAGATCGTTCTCGATCTTCGCGTTATTCACCGTGGTCCATTCAGGGTAGATGTTGGTCAGATCGGATATGGGGCCGCTGAACAGTTCCTCCAGCAGCGACCGCAGACAGTTACTACGGTCTCCGCAACGCTCCACCTCCCGCGCCTCGCGGTAGAGCTGCCCCTCGTCGTTGGCGTAGAACAGCACCACCTTCTGTACCAACGCAGCGCCTTGCTGGCCCGGGGGTGCGTCAGGCAGTTGACCGGCCTCGCGATACTTCTGCCAGACCAGTCCGCCAAATACCAGTGCCACCAGTACAAACGGCACAATGACATCAATCCCAATCCGCCGACGGTGTTTCATGATTCCTGTTCCTTGTCTGTCAAACGGCAATCGTCCAGGGAGACCTGGTAGACATCCCCCAGCTTGCCCCCCAGAAAGCGGTTACCGACCCGGATAAAGCCGGCCGGCACATCGGTAACGTAGTAATGGTGGTTGCCCTGCTCGGCTGCCGGCCGCAGCAGTTTTTTCTCCTGCAGAATGGTTGCCACGGTACGGGCAGTCTCCTCGGCCGAATCCACCAGGGCCACCTGGGGGCCCATGGCCTCGGCAATGATCTTTTTGAGCAGCGGGTAGTGGGTGCAGCCCAACACCAGCGAATCGACCCCCGCCTGCCGCAGTTCATCCAGATACTGATGGGCGGTCAGCCGGGCGATCTCGTTATCAGTCCAGCCCTCTTCCGCCAGCGGCACAAACAGCGGGCAGGGTTTGGCCAGCACAGAGATAGTCGGGTTCAGGCGTTTGATGGCGCGGGAATAGGCCGAACTGCGGATGGTGCCGGCCGTGCCGATCACCCCCACTACACCGGACCTGGTCACCTCCACCGCCCGCCGGGCGCCGGGCTCGATCACTCCCACCACCGGGATCGGCAGCTGACGACGCAGCGCGGGCAGCGCCACCGCCGAGGCGGTGTTACAGGCCACCACCAGCAGCTTGATGTCACGGGTCATCAGGAACGAGGCGATCTCCTGGGAGTAACGGATCACCGTATCCGGCGACTTGGTACCATAGGGCACCCGGGCCGTGTCACCGAAGTAGATGGTATCTTCCTGGGGCAGCGCACGGGCCAGCTCCCGCAGCACGGTCAAACCGCCCACCCCTGAGTCAAATATGCCGATCGCCCGCCAGGACACGCACCCTCACCTCGCCAATAGATTAGAACAATTCTATATATAGTGTTTAGACACTTCAGGCAAGCCATTTGCCCCTTTTTTAGCCAATGTTTCCGACCGCTGCCCCGGCACTATGGCCTTGACAAAACCCTGACCGCTGATTACCTTGTGACCTGCTAGCACTCATCTGGACAGAGTGCTAACCCAGGGGGCACTCGGTGGTAGACCTGACCCTATCACAACGCAGCAGACAGATTCTGGAAGCGATCGTCGAGGACTACATCGCCACGGCCGAACCGGTGGGCAGTAGTGCCGTTGCCAAACGCCACGCCATGTCGCTCTCGTCGGCCACGGTCCGTAACGTGATGGCCAGCCTCGAGGAGCTGGGGCTGTTAACCTCGCCCCACACCTCGGCCGGTCGCGTACCGACCGAAAAAGGGTTCCGTTTCTATGTGGATTCGCTGGTTGCGCTGCGCCAGATCAGCCCGCAGGAAAAGAAGGAGATCCTGCGGCGCTACCGCGAGACCGGCACCAACCTGACCGATGTGTTACGGGAGACCAGCCGCACCCTTTCCTCGCTCTCCAACTATACCGGTCTGGTGGTGGCTCCCCGCTTTACCAGCTGCCTGTTCCGCCACATGGAGTTCGTCAAACTGGGCAGCCGCAAGGTGTTGGCGATCCTGGTTTCCTGCAACGGAGCGGTGCAGAATCGGATCATCGAGACAGAGCAGGAGTTCTCCAACGACGATCTGGTCAAGATGGCCAACTACCTGAACAGCGTCCTGGAGGGGTTGACCATTGACCAGGTGCGCCAGAAGATCCTGGCCGAGATGCAGTCGGAAAAAAACCGCTACGACCAATTGCTGAACAAGGCATTGAGCCTGTCGCAGCAGGCACTGCCCGATGTCGAGCAGGATGTCTACATCGCCGGCCAGTCGCGCATCTTCGACCAGCCCGAGTTTGCTGACCTGAGCAAGATGCGTGAGATTTTCGCGGCCTTTGAAGAAAAGGGCCGTCTGGTGGAACTGCTGGGTCGCTGCATGCAGGCCGACGGCGTGCAGATCTTTATCGGCGCCGAGACGCCCTTGAAGGAGATGGCCGGCATGAGCCTGATCACCTCCACCTACCTGACCGGCAATGACACCATCGGCCTGTTGGGTGTGGTCGGACCAACCCGCATGGGTTACTCCAGCGTGATCCCGATCGTTGACTACACTGCCCGTCTGGTCAGCCAACTGTTGACCACCGACTAGGCATGCACAAGCAGCACGACGCACAAAGAAAACCACACAAGGATGCAGACGTCATGGAAGAAAACCAACCGCAGGAAACCGTCGCCGAACAGCCCACGACCGAATTAACCCCCGAGGAGCGGATCAGCCAGCTGGAGGAGGCGCTCTGCGCCAAGGAACAAGAGGCCCGGGACAACTGGGACAAGCTGCTGCGCGAGCGGGCCGACCTGGAAAACTACAAAAAACGGGCCTCCCGTGAAAAGGAAGAGCTGCTCAACTACGGCGTCAAGTCGATCATCGAGGAAGTGCTGCCGGTGGTGGATAACCTGGAGCGGGCCCTGGAGCATGCCAGCGAGGACGGACTGCCTGCCCTGGTGGAAGGTATCCGCATGACCCACGGCATGCTGCTGACCGCCCTCAAGAAATACGGCGTCTGCGCCGTGGAGGGCACCTGCGGCACCCTGTTCGACCCGGCCTTTCACCAGGCCATGAGCCAGGTGGAGACCGCCGATCAAGCGCCCAACACCATTGTGCAGGAGTTTCAAAAGGGCTACCTGCTGAAAGAACGCCTGCTGCGGCCTTCGATGGTCTCGGTGGCCGCACCGCCAAAATAAATGGTTACCCCCCTTGTTTTTCCGGGATCCACTACTTAGCTTACAGACAGAAGATTTCTCACGGAAGGAGAGTTAGATCATGAGTAAAGTTATCGGTATCGACCTGGGCACCACCAACTCCTGCGTCGCCATCATGGAGGGCGGTGAGCCGATTGTCATAGCCAACTCCGAAGGAAGCCGCACCACGCCGTCGATGGTGGCCTTCACCGAGGCCGGCGAGCGGATCGTCGGTCAACAGGCCAAGCGTCAGGCAGTCACCAACCCGGAGAACACCCTGTTCGCCATCAAGCGCCTGATCGGCCGTAAGTACGACACCGAGGCGGTCAAGAAGGATATCGCCATCTCCCCCTTCAAGATCGTCAAGGCCGACAACGGCGACGCCTGGGTGGATGTGCGCGGCAAGAAGTACTCGCCACCGGAGATCTCGGCCATCATCCTGCAGAAGATGAAGAAGACCGCCGAAGACTACCTGGGCGAGACCGTCACCGACGCCGTGATCACCGTACCGGCCTACTTCGACGACTCGCAACGTCAGGCCACCAAGGACGCCGGCAAGATCGCGGGCCTGAACGTGCTGCGGATCATCAACGAGCCGACTGCCGCTGCCTTGGCCTACGGCCTGGACAAGAAGAAGGATGAGAAGATCGCCGTGTTCGACCTGGGCGGCGGCACCTTCGATATCTCGATCCTGGAACTGGGCGACGGCGTGTTCGAGGTCAAGTCCACCAACGGCGACACCTTCCTGGGCGGCGAGGACTTCGACCAGAAGATCATCGACTGGATCGCCGACGAGTTCAAGAAGGACCAGGGCATCGACCTGCGCGGCGACAAGATGGCGCTGCAACGCCTGAAAGAGGCGGCTGAAAAGGCCAAGTGCGAACTGTCCGGCTCCATGGAGACCGACATCAACCTGCCGTTCATCACTGCCGACGCCAGCGGGCCAAAGCACCTCAACCTGAAGCTGTCCCGCGCCAAACTGGAATCGCTGTGCGATGATCTGTTGCGCAGACTGGAAGGCCCCTGCCGTACCGCCATGAAGGATGCCGGCCTGTCGGCCTCCGAGATCGACGAAGTGATCCTGGTGGGCGGTATGACCCGCATGCCGGCGGTTGTGCAGCGGGTGCAGGATATCTTCGGCAAGACCCCCAACAAGGGCGTCAACCCGGATGAAGTGGTGGCGATCGGCGCCTCCATCCAGGGCGGCGTGCTGAAGGGCGACGTCAAGGACGTGCTGCTGTTGGATGTGACCCCGCTCTCGCTGGGTATCGAGACCCTGGGTGGCGTACTGACCAGACTGATCGAGAAGAACACCACCATCCCCTGTCGCAAGTCCCAGGTGTTCTCCACCGCCGCCGACAACCAGCCGGCCGTGTCGATTCACGTCCTGCAGGGTGAGCGCGAGATGGCCCGCGACAACAAGACCCTGGGCAACTTTGAGCTGACCGGCCTGCCGCCGGCACCGCGCGGTGTGCCCCAGATCGAGGTGACCTTCGACATCGACGCCAACGGCATCGTGCATGTCTCGGCCAAGGATCTGGGCACCGGTAAGGAGCAGTCGATCCGGATCACCGCCTCTTCCGGCCTCTCCAAGGATGAGATCGAGAAGATGGTCAAGGATGCCGAGGCCCATGCCGCCGAGGACAAGGCGAAACGCGAGGCGATTGAGGCCCGCAACCAGGCTGATTCGATGATCTACAGCACCGAAAAATCCCTCAAAGAGGTTGGGGACAAGGTCGATGCCGTTGACAAGGGGAACATCGAGAACAAGATCGCCGACCTTAAAAAAGTGATGGATGGTGAAGACGCCGAGGCGATCAAGAAGGCCACCGATGAGCTGGCCCAGGCAGCCCACAAACTGGCCGAGGCGATGTACGCCAAGGCTCAGACTGAAGCTGGTGCCGAGGGTGGCGGGACTGAGGCCGGTCAGCAGGCAGGCGAGGCCAAGCCCAAGGACGACAAGGTGGTGGATGCGGACTTCGAGGAAGTGCAGGACGACAAGAAGTAACGATTCCAGTACGAGCATGCGTACACCGGTAGGGGCGGTCGAAGGACCGCCCCTACACCTGTATACAACCACCCACAAGGAACCTTACCCGTGGCAAACGGCGAAAAACGAGACTACTACGAGGTTTTAGGCGTTCACAAAAACGCCTCAGAGACCGAGATCAAGAAGGCCTTCCGCAAGCTGGCCATCCAGCACCACCCCGACAAGAACCAGGGTGACAAAGAGGCTGAGGAGAAATTCAAGGAGGCCACCGAGGCCTACGAGGTGCTCTCCGACGCCCAGAAGCGAGCCCAGTACGACCAGTTTGGCCATGCCGGCATGTCCGGCAACGGCTTTGGTGGCGGCGGCTTTGGCGGCTTCGGGGCCAACTCCCCCTTTGGCGACATCTTCAACGACATCTTCGGCGACATCTTCGGTGGCGGCGCCGGTCGCCGCACCCAGGGGCGGCGGGGCGACGATCTGCTCTACAACCTGGAGATCAGCTTTGAGCAGGCGGCCTTCGGCTGCGAACAGAAGATCGAGGTGCCTTACGCCAAGCGCTGCAGTGCCTGCAACGGCTCTGGCGCCAAGCCAGGCACTGAGCCCAAGATCTGCCCCACCTGCCGTGGTGCCGGACAGGTGCGTTATCAGCAGGGTTTTTTCAGCGTCAGCAAGACCTGTGGCCAGTGCAACGGCGAGGGCAAGGTGGTGGATGATCCCTGCCCCGAGTGCAAGGGCCGCGGCGGCGTCAAGGACACCAAGACCCTTTCGGTCAAGGTGCCGGGCGGCGTCGAGACCGGTTCCCGCCTCAAGCTGTCCGGCGAAGGCGGCCAGGGAGTCAAAGGCGGTCCCAACGGTGACCTGTATGTGGCGATCAGCGTCAAGGAACACCCGCTGTTCCAGCGGGAGGATGACAATGTGATCTGCGAAATCCCGATCAGCTTTGCCCAGGCAGCCCTGGGCTGCGAGATCGAGGTGCCGACCCTGGACGGCAAGGTGGCGATGAAGATCCCTGACGGCACCCAGTCCGGCAAGATCTACCGCCTGCGTGGCAAGGGGATCCCCTCCCTGCAGGGCTACGGTCGCGGCGACCAGCTGGTGATTGTCAAGGTGGAAACTCCCACCAATCTGAACAAAAAACAGAAGGATCTGTTGGAGGAGTTCGCCAAGATCAGCGGCGAAGACGCCCATCCGATGAAAAAGTCGTTTCTGGACAAGGTAATGGATTTCATCAGCTAGCTGATCTCCCCTTGCCTGATCAGCGGTTTTGATCTAGCATGGCGCGATTCTTTTCAGCGGGAGGCTCCATGGAAAAGCAGGAATTGCTGGAAAAGACCACCGAGGCGCTGCGTCCCTTTGAGACCCAGAACCTGATGACCACCATCCAGAACCTGACCCTGCAGCAGATCTTCAGCAACTGGGTCTTTCTGCTAATCACCTTCGGCCTGATCTTTTTCGGCATCTACAAGCGTTCCAAGACCGTGCTACTGACGGTCTTTTTCCTGCTGGCGCTGATTGTGATGGTGCGCTTTGCCATGCCGGCACCCGATGAAGAGCTGACCATGAAAACCATCCTGCCCTTTGTCGGCTTCGGTCTGGGCATCGGCGGCGTGATCGTTTACTTCAGCTTTATAAAGGATTAATCCATGAAGATTGAAAAACGGGACTGGCTGTTCATCGCCCTGATCGTAGTGGTGGTGGGCACCTTCATCGCCATTTCGGGCAAGGAAAAGACCACGCCGGTGCCCAATAACCCGATCCATAACCCGGTCTACCAGGAGGCCTACAAAAACGCCCCCGGCCCCGACGCCTCAATCTTCAAGAAGGCCTTTTTCAAGCCAGCCAAGAAGGATGCCGAACAGCTTTGCGAGCCCTGCCACCAACAGTACGGTGTTGAGCTGCCGCCCAACCACCCGCCCAAGCATCGCTGCCTGTTCTGCCACAAGCTGGTCAAATAGACCGTTCTTAGATCTCGTCTCCTAGCAAAACGGCCACCCTGAAAACAGGGTGGCCGTTTGCTGTTCTGGTAGCACGAAGACTACTTTTTCGCCTTCACCATCTGCTTGGCCATGGCTAGGTTGTGGTGGGCCACGGCACGAATCTCCGCTGCACGCGGATCGTCCTTACGCTTGTCCAGCTCTGCCAGGAAGCGCTCCAGATCCTTACGGGCAGCATCGGTCCGCTTCTTGTTGTACGGCAACTCAAAGTTGATCCCCTTCACATCCCAGGCCATGGTGGGCAGCACCGCAAAGGGGGCGATATCCTCCAACTTGCGGTTGGCCGCCAGTGACGGCTGTTCCCAGGCCACGTTGCTGAAACGGATGCCATTCTTGTCGGCCGTCAGCGTATAGCTACCCGCAAATGGCTTGGTCACATCACGATCCTCAAAGAAACGCCACACCGACTTACCGACCTGGGCCTTGGTGTCATGACAGCTGCCACAGGTGCGCGGCTTGCCCATGGCGTGGCTCAGCTTGTCCATCTGGATCCAGAGGATCGCCTTGTTGCCGCTGGGCAGGTCATTGCGGGTACCAACGACAATCAGGGCATCGTTGACATCGGTGGCGGATCGCGCCACCTCAAAGGTGACCGGTTCACCGATGCGCGGATTACCCGGTACGGTCCGTTGTGGTATCGCCCGGAACAGTAGTCCGGTGGGGCCCAGCTCCTTGGTCTGATTCAGCACCGCCATCGGGTACGGCTTGACCGGGATATAGCGACCAGCGGCATTTTTGATGATGGTCGGCAGGTCGCGGGTGCCGTAATATTCTTTATGCTTGCCATAGGGGGTTTCCACGCCGTAGTAGTGCCCCTGCCCCCAGAAGGTGTACTGATAGGCGCCGGATACGGTGACATGGCAGGAAGCGCAATCAACTTTACCGTGAGACGAGCCCTGCACCGCCTTCACAATCAGGCCATGGCAGTTGGCACAGGACGTACGCGCATCATCAGCCGCCAGGTGACCAAATTGATGATTGACCGGTTTGTGGCAGTCCAGACACTCCAGACCGGCCTTGACATGGGCCCCCTGCGGCATATTGGCCGGGAAGGCGTATTCGCCCCGCATAAAGCCTGCACCACGCCGACGGTCCATCGGACCGGCATGACAGATGCTGGCGCGGCCACCGCCGTAGCAGCTGGGGGTGTCCGGCTTGCCGAAGGAGTGGCTGCCCTTATTGGCCACCGGCTTGTAGTGACAATCATTGCAGGATGCGTGGCACATGTTGCAAGAGCGCTCCATGGCGCCATGCATCGCCTTGCTGTACGGCACACTGGTTTGACTCCGGATACCCTCTTCATTCTGGCCGGGCCACATACCGCAGTTCTGCGGGCCGGGCTGTTTTTCTGACCAGTCGCGGAAGGCACGCTGGTTCTTGGTCAAGCCCTTGGCTGAACTGTTGTACTCTTTAACTGCCTTGTCATGGCAACGGCCACAGGTCTGCTGGGCTATCTTGGGGGCATAGGCCAAGGTCTCTTGGTCACGGTCATGCCAATGAATGCCAACGACCTTTTTAATGCCAGCCGCCTCCAGTTTCTTGGGATCACCCTTGGGGACCATGCTGGTCATCCCGCTACCCTTCGGTACCAACGGCTGCAGGGCGCCAACAGCCTCACGGGATACGGCCTGCCCTTTATGGTTCTTACCGGCAGCCACCAGGAACGGCGCCAGCATCCCTTTGTGGGCTGCGGCCTTGTCAGTGGCCTTGGGGTCACCCAGGTGGCAATCGATGCAGGTCGGTTTGCCCTGCATCCCCACCTCACGATCCACCTGAGCCGGATCGAGGTACATCGCCTCGGCACCCAGCTCCTTCAGCTTGGCACGGTCGCTGTGACAGCCAACGCAACTGGACCCGGCATCAAACCCCCAGGCCATACCGGCGGCTGACAACAACACCAGTACCATCATGCTTACCTTTTTCATGGCGCCCTCCCGAAGAGTTGTTAGCACAACTATACCGCTCAAAGCCGGGTTGACAAGTTTAGCGGTGGATTAAGCTGAACGGCACAAACAAAAAAACCGCCCAAACTGGACGGTTTTCAGGTGCGCAACCTCTGCACGGCACGGCGACGGATCTAGTACAGTTCGTACTTCAGCAAACGACACTCCAACGGTCCGTTGAACAGCACAAAACGCCGGGCGGGTTTGAGTCCCACCAACCGGGCCAATTCCAGGTCGCCGGCCAACAGATAGGCGGTCCAGCCGGTGAAGCGCCGCTTAAAGACTTCACCGATCTTGCGGTAGAGTCCTTCCAGTTCTGACTTGTCTCCCATCCGCACGCCGTAGGGCGGGTTCATCACCAGCACCCCTTGATGGCCACAGGGCTCGGTGTCTTCAAATGGCCGCCGATCGAAGGAGATGGCATACTCCAGGCCAGCCCGGCGGGCGTTCTCACGGCAGGCGATGATCGACTTGGGATCCCGGTCAAAGCCCAGCACCGGCACGGTCAGACTGCTGGCTGCGGCGGCCTGTTCTTCCTGCAGCAACCGTTCCCACAAGCGACGGTCGAAATCCCGCCAACGCATCAGACCAAACTCCCGGCCGCCCCCGGCAGGCTGTCCCAACGCCATGGCGGCCCCTTCCAGGAGTAACGTACCAGAACCGCACATCGGGTCCAGGAGCGGCACCGAGCCGTCCCAGCCGGTATGCAACATGATGGCCGCCGCCAGGGTCTCCCGCAACGGCGCGTCGTTGCGGTCCAACCGCCAGCCACGACGGTCCAGCGGTGCACCGCTGGCGTCCAGCGACACGGTGGCCCTGTTTTTGGCGATATGCAGATTGACCCGCAGATCGGGCGCCTTGGTCTCGATGTTGGGACGACTGCCGGTCGTATCCCGCAGCAGGTCGACGATGGCATCCTTGGCCTTGAGGGCGGCAAAATGGGAGTGCGTGATGGCGGAATCCCGCAGGGTGCAATCCACCGCCAAGGTCATGGCAGGGGTTAGCAGCTCCGTCCAGGACAGCGCACGGATGCCGTCATACAGTTCCTGCGGCGAAGCACAGGGAAAGCTGCCAAGCTGCACCAGCACCCGGCTGGCGGTCCGCAGCCGCAGCAGACTGCGGTACAGGATGCGGCGATCGCCGCCAAAGCTGACCCCGCCCCGCACAACCTGGATCTCGGATGCTCCCAGACGCTGCAATTCGCCAGCCGTCAACTCCTCAACCCCCAACGCAACGGTGGCAAACAGCGCCAGTGGACGGCTGGCCGCCACAGCGGCTGCGCCTTTACGCCGTATCACGGTAGATGTTTCACTCATACTGCTATCCTTTGCTGCCAGGCTGCCCGTACCTGCTCACGGGTTGTCTCAAGGCTGCCGCTGTTATCGATCACCACCACGCCGTAACCTTCCTTTTCCGTCAGCGGCATCTGGGCGGCGATGATCTGACCGGCCTGTTCCCGGCTGCAGTTGTCACGGGCCATCAATCGTGCCAGCTGCACTTCGGGCCGCAACGTCACCACCCAGATCTCATCCACCCGATCGGTAGCCCCCGCCTCGATCAGCAGCGGCGCCATATAGACCGCCACTGCGGCTCCACGTGCCTTGACCGCTGCCAATCGTTGTTCCGATACCACCTTGATGGCCGGATGCATAATCGCCTCCAGCTGTTTCCGCTTGAGCGGATCGCCAAACACCAGCCCACGTACGGCCTGACGATCAATGCTACCATCCGGTGCCAGCACTGCAGAACCAAACAGTTCCACAATCTTGGCCAGAGCGGGCGATCCGGGCGCCACGACATCGCGGGCAAGCTGGTCGGCGTCAATCACCACCGCCCCCAGTTCCTCCAAAAATCGGGCCACGGTTGTTTTCCCCGTGGCTATGCCGCCGGTCAGGCCGATGATCTTCATAGTGTCAGGATAGTAGCAAAGCGCTGGCCGGATGAACAGGATTTTTCCCTTGAGTTGTCGAGACCGTTCGTGTAAAAGTTATCGTTCGCGGGCGGTTAGCTCAGTTGGATAGAGCGTTGGCCTCCGAAGCCAAAGGTCGGGAGTTCGAGTCTCCTGCCGCCCGCCAAATCGGCACTCAGGGGACCATTGGTCCCCTTTTTATTTAACTCATGTCGGAGGTATACCATGGCCCGAGGTGGCATTGAGTTGTCCGACGCCATAGCGCCGCTGTTAATCCGTATCCCCCTGGGCTTGATCTTTATGGCCCACGGCTCGCAAAAGCTGTTCGGCCTGTTTGGCGGCAGCGGCCTGACCAGCACCTTTGCCAGCTTTGAACAGAGACTGGGTATCCCGCCGATCTTCACCCTGTTGGCGATCATCGCCGAATTCGGCGGCGGCATCGGCGTGCTGACCGGCTTTCTGACCCGCTTTTCTGCAGCCGGCATCGCCTCGGTGATGGCGGTGGCCATCTACAAGGTTCACTGGGCCCACGGCTTTTTTATGAACAGCTCCTGCCTGCCGGGGCGCGGCCACGGCATCGAGTTCACCCTGGCCCTGCTGGGAATGGCCCTCTATCTTACCATTGCCGGCGGTGGCCGGTGGTGTGTTGACCGCCTGATCTTCAAGGGATAATACTTACGGCGGGCGCTACCCGCCGTTTGCTTCAAGGAGCAGTAACGTGAGCAGCCTGCACAACCAGACCGAAGTCGACAAGCGTCGCACCTTCGCCATCATCAGCCACCCGGACGCCGGCAAGACCACCATCACCGAAAAACTGCTGCTGTTCGGCGGCGCCATCCAGCAGGCTGGTGAGGTGCGCGCACGCAAATCGGCGCGCCACGCCACCTCGGACTGGATGGAACTGGAAAAACAGCGCGGCATCTCGGTCACCTCGTCGGTGATGAAGTTCACCTATGACGGCTACGAAGTCAACCTGCTGGACACCCCCGGCCACAACGACTTTTCTGAAGACACTTACCGGGTCTTGACCGCAGTGGACTCGGCCCTGATGGTGATTGATGCCGTCAAGGGGGTGGAGAGCCAGACCAGGAAGCTGCTGGATGTCTGCCGCCTGCGGGATACCCCGATCATGACCTTCATGAACAAGCTGGACCGGGAAGGTCAGGAACCGCTGGACCTGCTGGACGACGTGGAGAAAAACCTGGGGATGCAGACCGCGCCGATCACCTGGCCGATCGGCATGGGCAAACGCTTCCGCGGCACCTATCACCTCTACAACAAAGAGGTGCAGCTGTTCGACCCTGAGGCTCAGAACGGCGTGGGGCGGATCGTGACCGTCAAGGGACTTGATGACCCCCAACTGGATGAGATCCTCGGCACACAGGCTGAGGAGCTGCGTAACGACGTTGAACTGCTGGAAGGGGCGGCCCACCCCTTTGATCTGCACGAATACCTGGCCGGCCGCCAAACCCCGGTTTTTTTTGGTAGCGCCATCAACACCTTTGGTGTGCAGCAACTACTGGACACCTTTGTTGAATACGCCCCCCACCCTCGTGAGCGTGCCACGGTCTCACGGATGGTTTCACCCTATGAAGAGCCGTTCTCCGGCTTTGTCTTTAAGATCCAGGCCAACATGGACCCGGCCCACCGCGACCGGATCGCCTTTTTCCGGATCTGCTCAGGCCGCTTCGAACGCGGCATGAAGGTGCGCCACCTGCGTCTGGGCCGCGATGTGCAGATCAGCAACGCCACCATCTTCATGGCCCAGGACCGGACCAACGTGGAAGAGGCCTACCCCGGTGATATTATCGGCATCCACAACCACGGCACCATCAAGATCGGCGACACCTTCACCCTGGGCGAGGATATGAAATTCACCGGCATCCCCAGCTTTGCGCCGGAACATTTCCGCAAGGTGCGCCTCCTGAACCCGATGAAATCAAAGGCGCTGGAAAAGGGACTGGTGCAACTGGCTGAAGAGGGCACCACCCAGGTCTTCAAGCCGCTGTTTGGTGCCGAATGGGTGGTGGGAGCGGTGGGTATCCTACAGTTCGATGTGGTGCTGCATCGCCTGAAATACGAGTACAGCGTGGAGATCGCCTACGAACCGGTGGCCTATGCCACGGCCCGCTGGGTGACCGGCGACAAGAAACTGGTTGAAGAGTTTGAAAAACGGGAGAAGATGAACCTGTACATCGACGGCGAGGGCAAGCTGACCTACATGGCCGGCAGCCAGTGGCGGCTGGACAACACTATTGAGAATTGGCCGAAGCTGGAGTTCCACGCAACGTCAGAACATAGCTGAAACGATCTTTTTCCGCCCTGTCCCCATCAAGCTGCATGATGCCTTGTGCGGCGTACTACACAAGTACGCCTCCGCGTCATCATTTGCTTGCCGGCCCCAGAACGAAAAAATCCTCGTTTCATGGGATTTGCCTACAATGACGACCTATTCCTTCAAAGCTACCTGGAAAGCCGCGACCGCACTGCCCACCGATCATTTCCCTTTGCTGCTGCCGGGCGTACACAAGCTTGCCGCTTTCTTCATCCTGCGACGGCTTAAAAAGCTGGGCTATTCCAATTGCCGGGTGGACAGCAGCAGCAAAGGGCTGGTGGTCTACGCACAACGTTAAAAAAGGGCGACCCGATTCGGGTCGCCCTTTTGGTTAGTTCCGATTATCCAGCATCACACGGCGAACTTGCCGATCTCATAACCGATCTGGCCCAACGGCAGCACCTCATCGGCCACACCACCGTCCACGCAGGCCTTGGGCATACCGTAGATGGTTGAGGTGGCCTCGTCCTGCACAATGGTCACGCCGCCCTTCTGTTTCAGCTGTTGCATCCCCTTAAAGCCGTCATTGCCCATACCGGTCAACACCACTCCCAACATGGCGCCGGCCGAGGCCTCGGCCATGGAGCCAATCATCAGATCAACCGACGGTATGTAGACATACTGCGGGTAATCGCTGGTAGGCGCGGTCTTGACCACCAGACCGCCAGCCCCCCGCACCAGCTGCGTGTGCATGCCACCCGGCGCAATCAGGATCGTACCCGGCTTGACCGGTTCCCCGTTCACCGCTTCCTTGACGGTAATCGAGCACTTGGCATTGAGCCGCTCGGCATAGGGGCCGGTAAATGCCTTAGGCATATGGATCGCCACCACGATGCCGTAGGGAAAGTTCATCGGGATACGGGAGATGACCTCCTGCAGCGCAACCGGACCGCCGGTGGAGGCACCGATGCCGACATAGCTGATCTTTTTGCCATGAATCCTGGAACTGCCGGACGGACGGGGCGCCGGTGCAGTGCCCAGCGACGGGCGCGGAGCCGTGGCTGTCGGGCCGACACCGGGAGCGGCCCGCAAAAAACGAGAGCGGGTGGCCTCACGCACCTTCTTGAGCAACTCCTCCCGAAAAACATGCTGTGCCTCGGAGGAATCCGTGATGTTCTTCGGGATGTAGTCTATGGCGCCGGCATCCAGAGCCTCAAAGGTGGCCCGCGCCCCTTCATTGGTCAGCGTGGAAACCATCAGCACCTTGGTGGGCGCCTTGGCCATGATCTGTTTAAGTGCTGAAATGCCATCCAGTCGGGGCATCTCAATGTCCATCGTAATCAAATCCGGCTTAAGGGCGATTGCCTTTTCCACCCCTTCGGCGCCGTCACTGGCAGTACCGACGATGTCGATACTCGGTTCTTTTGACAGTATCCCCCGGATCGCCATCCGCATAAAGGAAGAGTCATCAACAATCAGTACCCGCGTCTTGGTACCAGCACTGGAAGCAAGCATCCGACCTCCCCCTCAAGCCTTCGAAAATATGGAACTGACCAATTCCTTCACATCCGGCACCGCATCGTCCAGCTCGTAACAGAACCGCTCAACATCCAACTGAGCCAGACTAGGGAACTGTTCCTTCAGAATCTGCCAGCCATCTTCTTCGGTTCCTCGTCGTTTCAAGTGGGTTGAGGGTATAGCGAGTTGAATCTGAGCTTGCCTGCAATGATGTAGGCCATGGTAATCAGATTCTTGGGGTTGCGATATCCTCGTGCCCGCGCCTTGGCTGCCT
>NZ_JAVEPN010000022.1:0-23951 GCF_034008105.1 Trichlorobacter sp. | reverse complement strand
GTCTTCGGGCTTCTTGTAGTCTTTCATCAAGGCATCGAGCAGTTCGTCGGTAGTGGCCATCGGTTCCTCCTGTGAGGTCAGATTTCAACCGATTTTTGCCACTTACACAATCTATTTTACAGGCTCGTTTATTAATTTGCAATCATTGTTCTAACGCATTTTATGACAATAATCATTCAAATGATTTATTTATTTCTTCTCTAAAAAAAATTAATAATGACGATGATATTATTTTAGTAATTAAATATAGCAGCACAAAAAAATATTTATTTTCAGCATTCAAGCTAATATTATTAATTTCATTTATAGCATATGTTCCAGCTATTATTAAAAAATATGATCATAGCTTATTTTATTTAATAATAAAACTATCATCATTAATAATGTTTGTTTGTTTAATCTGCTATTCATTCCTTTTAACAATTACATTTAAAGCACTGTACATAAGTAGGAAAAGCATTACTAAAGAAACTTATGTCTTAAAACCAAAAAAAATGAATTTTGAGCAGCTGAGTTTTAAAAAAGTACTCGGTGCTAATTTTTTCTTTGATAAGTCAAAATCAAATATGTTTTTCAAAAACGGGATAGGTTTAGAAAACTACTTGCTTGATAGAATAACTAAGTCTAGGCTTCCAATTCTATTTGAGTACATATCAGGTAGGCCAGCTGTATCTTTTTCAAAATATAACGTCACGCTAAATAACTTTATAAAAAAAGTGGAGTAAAGCATGTCAGATAACTTAGATAAAATAATGACAGGGACTAATGCCGCAATTGCTATAATTGCTGAGTTGCCGGTACAATACGGTGGCACTCCGGGCAAAATAGTTGGTGCTACTTTTGAAATTATTAACAATACTATAACATTTTCAGTAAAAAATAGTGATGACCTAACAAATGATCAAATAGCTTATTTTGAAAAACTCCTGAATTCAAATTGCAAGTGCACCACTTAAGTTTTGAACAAGAAATTCATGTGGTGTCTGGTAGTTGAGGCATTTTCTCGGCCGATGATTGATTCGTTCAACGACCGCTTCAAGTTCTTCTTCTGTAACTTCCTGAAAGTTTATCCCTTTCGGGAAATAGAAACGTAACAGCCCGTTTGTGTTTTCGTTGGTTCCGCGCTGCCATGCAGCATAGGGATCGGCAAAGTAGACCGACAAACCAGTTTCAGCCTCAAGCTCTTTGAACCGTGAAAATTCTCTGCCGTTATCAACGGTTAGAGTCAAACGCATATGTTCCGGCAGTTTCAGGAAGGCCTCGATGCTTTGGGCGTTCATGGTTGCAGCTTTCTTGTCTGCCAGCTTGGCGGCCAACAGGTAACGACTCTTCCGCTCCACATGCGTTGCCAGAGCTCCTGTGCCCTTAGCTCCCTCCACGGTGTCGCCTTCCCAATCACCGAGGCGTTCGCGGGTTGCAACGATTGCAGGGCGCTGATCGATGGATACACGACCCGGTATGAAGCGACGACCGGAGCCATACCGTTTTTGCTGCCGACGCTTCGGATGACGCCGCCGCAAGTGACTGCAGAGGTCACCGCCCTGACGCGCATCCAGGTAAACCCAGCGATAGATCGTTTCAGCACTGATGCGCATCAATTTGTCGCCAGGATAATCAATCTTAAGCCGTGCTGCTATGGCTTCTGGCGGCCAATCAAGCTGAAGCCTGGTGTCAACATGTTATTTCGGGGACAGTATACATATCTATAAATGTATCAACAAACACGTACGTACAACCTACCCCGAAAAACTGTCCAGCGCTTCACGGCCCCCCCGCTGGACAGATCAATCAAGCCAATTGACAACCTGGAGGGCGGGAATACGTGCGAATTCTCGTGCGTTGTTGGTAACCAGGGGCAGCCCTAACGAAACGGCATGGGCGGCAATCAGCATATCCATGGCGCCGATTGGCGTACCGGCTTTTTCAAGGGCGGCCCGAATATCACCATAGGCACAGGCGGCCTGTTCATCAAACACAATCACTTCCAGAGGCGTAATAAACTCATCAAGGGCCTTGGCATTTTTTTCGTGCTGTGCGCTCTTGGCCACTCCGTAACGTAGCTCTGAAAGCGTAATGGCAGAAATGCCGATATCGCCGACTTGATAGTCAAGAAAACGCCTGAGCACGGCAGCTGGTTGCTGCTTGATTAGGTAAATGCAGATATTGGTGTCAAGCATCAGCTTCATCAGAAACTCTCACGCGTATCAAGCTCTGGCTGTACGCGATCAGCCATGAAATCGCTGGAAAACTTTTTAAGACTTTTAAACAGGCAATCCCATGATTCGCTCCGAGGAATCAACTGAACAACATTGCCGGTCTTTTTTATGAAGACCTCACTGTCATCAAAACGAAACTCTTTGGGTAGCCTGACCGCCTGGCTTTGCCCGTTTTGAAATAGTTTTGCCGTTTTCATGATTTCACCTCCCGCAAAATATATATTTTTAATATATATTCAGGTCCCGGGATTAGCAAGCGCTCTTTTGAAAACCACCGCCCCATTACGAAAAAAGCCGGCTGGGATGATTCCCCGCCGGCTTTTGCGTTCAAATGACCAGCATTACCCCACGCAGCAGACGTTCTGCTCCCGGGCCGCCTTGGTCTCATCCAGCCGGGTAACCGGCATGGTGACCGGCATGGCAGCAAAGGCTGCCGGATCGCTCTCGGCCAACCGAGCCGCCTCAATCATCACCTCGATAAAGGCATCCAGGGTCTGCTTGCTCTCGGTCTCGGTCGGCTCGATCATGATCGCCTCTTTGACGATCAGCGGGAAGTAGACCGTGGGCGGATGGTAGCCCTTGTCGATCAGAAACTTGGCGATATCGATGGCGTGCACGCCGTGTTCCAGCTGCTTTGAGGCAGAGAAGACCGCCTCATGCATGCAGGTCTGGTCATAGGGCAGCTCAAAGTAGCCTTTCAGCTTCTCCTTGATGTAGTTGGCGTTCAGCACCGCCTGTTCGGAAACCTGGATCAGCCCTTCCCTGCCCAGCATGATCATGTAGGTATAGGCCTTGACCATCACCCCGAAGTTGCCGAAGAAGTTGGCGGTGCGGCCGATGGTCCGGGGGCTGTCGGTCTGCACCCGCAACTGCCCTGAATCATCGTCATGCACGATGCGGGGCATCGGCAGGAACGGGACCAACGCCTGCTTGACCCCCACCGGGCCTGAACCGGGACCGCCGCCGCCGTGGGGGGTACCGAAGGTCTTGTGCAGGTTGACGTGAATCACGTCAAAGCCCACATCGCCGGGCCGCACCTTGCCCATGATGGCGTTCAGGTTGGCGCCGTCGTAGTACATCAGGGCGTCATGGCTGTGGGCGATATCGGCGATCTCCTTGATGTGCGGGTTAAACAGCCCCAGGGTGTTGGGGCAGGTCATCATCACCGCGGCCACCTCGTTGTTCATGGCCTGCCTGAACAGCTCCAGATCCATATCGCCGTAGGGGGCGGTGGGGATGGTGATGATCTCGTAGCCCACCATGGCAGCCGAGGCCGGGTTGGTGCCGTGGGAGGAATCGGGCACCACCACGTACTTCTTCTTATTCCCCTTGGCCTTGTGGTAGGCGGCGATCAGCAGCATGCCGGTCATCTCGCCATGGGCGCCGGCCAACGGCTGGGTGGTCACCTCATCCATGCCGGTTACGTCGGCCAGCATCTGGCCCAGGTCATACAACATGCCCAGCGCCCCCTGGCAGAGGTCGCTGCCGCCCGGCAGCAGGGCGGTCAGCGGGTGCAGCGGGCTAAACAGGGTAGCGGCGTTCTCCAGCACCTTGGCGTTGTACTTCATGGTGCAGGAGCCCAAGGGGTAGAAATGGGTATCCACCGAGAAGTTGCGGCGGGACAGGTTGGTGAAGTGCCGCACCAGGTCCAGCTCGGACAGTTCCGGCAGGGCGGCCGGCTCAGCCCGGCGCAGACCTTCCGGCAGGGCAGCGGCCCGTGGCACGTCGCAGGCCGGCAGCGTCACGCCCTTCCGTCCAGGCACCGATTGCTCGAAGATCAGTTGCATAGCGCCACCTCCAGCTCCTTCACCAGCAGATCGATCTCTTTTTTGCTGCGCTTCTCGGTCACGGTCACCACCATCAGGTTCTCAGAGCCCTCAAAGTACTGACCCAACGGCAGACCGGCCACGATCCCCTTGGCCAGCAGTGCCGCTACCACCTGATCGGCCTGCTTGGGCAGGCTGACCGTGAATTCGTTGAAGCTGGGGGCGCTTTGCAGCACCGTCACACCGGGGATACGAGCCAGGCAGGCCTTGGCGTACTGGGCCTTGTCGTAGTTGAGCTGGGCCAGCTCAACCAGCCCATCGCGGCCCAGGGCCGACAGGAAGATCAGCCCCCGCAAGGCACACAACGACTGGTTGCTGCAGATGTTGGAGGTGGCCTTGTGGCGCTTGATATGCTGTTCGCGGGCCTGCAGGGTCAGCACGAAGCCGCGCTGGCCGTTTTTGTCGACGGTCTCCCCCACGATCCGGCCCGGCATGTTGCGGATGTAGGCCTTTTTGGCCGCAATGAAGCCAAAGGAAGGGCCGCCGAAGGAGAGCGGATTACCCAGCGACTGGCCATCCCCCACCGCGATGTCGGCACCGATCTCGGCCGGTGATTTCAGCATCCCCAGGGCCACCGGATAGACCGCGGTCACCAGCAGGCCGCCTGCGGCATGTACCTGCTCGGCCACGGCGCTGAAATCCTCCACACAGCCGAAGACGTTGGGGTACTGCACCAGCAGGGCGGCGGTGTCGCCATCCAGCTGCGCAGCCAGCTCCTGCCGGTTCAGCAGGCCGTCCAGCGGCGGCAGCTCGACGATCTCCACCTCCAGGTTGGAGAGGTAGGTGGCCAGCACCTGACGGGCGATGGGTGAGACGCAGCCATCCACCAGCAGCTTGCTGCGGTTGGTGGCCCTAAGCGCCATCAGGGCCCCTTCCGCCAGGGCGGTGGCGCCGTCGTACAGCGAGGCGTTGCTGACCTCCAGGCCGGTCAGGCGACAGATGGCGGTCTGGTACTCGAACAGGGCCTGCAGGGTGCCTTGCGAACACTCCGGCTGGTAAGGGGTGTAGGCGGTGTAGAACTCGGCCCGGCCGGCCAGGTGGTCCACCGCGGCCGGGATCAGGTGATCGTAGCAGCCGCCGCCGATGAACAGGGACAGCTGGCTGCAGTTGTCAGCCGCCAATTGCTGCATCCGGGCATAAGTCTCGAACTCGGACCTGCCGGGCGGCAGGTTGAAGGTTGTGGCCCGCAGTTCAGCCGGGATCGGGGCGAACAGCTCTTCGATGCTGGCCACGCCGATGGCGTCCAGCATCTCCCGGATCTCCTGCGGGGTGTGGGGACAGTAGTGGCTGGTCATGGAACGCTCCTACAGGGTCTTCAGATAGGCGTCGTACTGTTCCTTGTTCATCAGGCTGCCCACCTCGGCCGGATCGCTCAGTTCGAGCTCCAGCATCCAGGCGGACTGTTCCGGGCTTTCGTTGACCTGCTCCGGTGTTGCATCTAGAACGCTATTGACTTTGACCACCTTACCGGACAGCGGGGCGTAGATGTCGCTGGCCGCCTTGACCGATTCGATGGCCGCCAGCACCTCGCCCTGCTTGACCTGCTTGCCCACTGGCGGCAGCTCCACAAAGGTCACGTCCCCCAGTTCATGGGCGGCATGCTCGCTGATCCCCACCTGCGCCAGGTTGCCGCTGACCCTGGCCCACTCATGCTCTTTGGTAAAATAGATACTCATCGCTGCGTGTCTCCTTTAGATGGGATGCTGGTGTGCGATTATCGTTTCGGGCAGTCGCCCAGCCGTTTGGCGTTCATCTTCATGCTGATGTTCTGGCCCTGGGACTTCATCTGCATGGTCGAGACATAGCTGTTGGGGCTGAAGATGGTCTCGCCGCTGAAGGTGCCGGCGCTCTGGCCGGTGCAGACCATGGACCAGGTCACCTTATTGCCGGAAACCTTGTAACTGGTCATCTTGCAATCCTTGTTGCCGCCGGCCACCACCTTGGCCTGATCCTTGACATCCTCCTTGCTGTAGCAGTGCTTGATCACGCTGGGCGGCAGCTGCATCGGCATGCCGGGCATCACGGTGGTGGTGGACACCTCCCACCAGCCCTCACGGATAGGCTCTGCGCCAAAGACGGGAACAACCGACAACATGACGGCAACAACGCACAGGATGATTTTCATAACTGCCTCCTTAAGGTGTGATGCGTAACCAGGATCAGTTCCGCAGGGAACCGCCGCTGTAGAACGGCAGGCTGCAGACCGTGGCCTCCAGGCTGACCCGCTCCTGGCAGACGGTCAGCGCCGTGCCCAGCGCGGCATGGGCCGATTCCACGTAGCCCAGGCCGATGCCGCAGCCCAGCATGGGTGAAAAGACACCGCTGGTCACCTCGCCGATGGTGCGCCCGTCGGCCTGGATCTGGTAGCCGTGGCGGGGAGCGCGGCGGGAGTTGACCGTAAAGGCGATCTTGCGTCGTGCCACGCCCGCTGCCTGCTGCTGCAACAAGGCCGCTTTACCGACGAAATTTTTGTCAAAATTGACAAAGGCCTCCAGCCCGGCCTCCAGCGGCGTGGTCTGCTGGTCAAGGTCACTGCTGTAGAGCGAATAGCCCACCTCCAACCGCAGCAGGTCGCGAGCCCCCAGCCCGGCTGGTTTGACCCGCGGGTCGGCCAGCAGCAACTGCCACAGCTCGGCCACCTTGGCGGCTGGCAGAAATATCTCGTAGCCCAGTTCGCCAGTGTAACCGGTGCGGCTGACCACGGCCGGCACCCCCAGCAGATCCAGCGCTACAAACCTGAAATAGGGCAGCTGGGCGATCTGATCGCCGCAGATGGTGGTCAGCACCCCGCGGGACTCAGGGCCCTGCAGATCCAGCTTGGCGGTGGCGGCGGAGATGTTGACCAGACTGCCGCCATGCAGCCGGCTGCGGATCACCTGAAAATCGTGAGGGGCGGTGGCGGCGTTGACCACGATCATCGCCTCCTGCTCGGCAAAGCGGAACACGATCAGGTCGTCGATGATGCCACCCTGTTCGTTCAGCAGAAAACCGTACTTGGAGCGACCCACCGGAATGGCAGCCACCGAGAAGGTAAACAGCTCCTCCAGGCCGCTGGCGGGGATATCGCCCTTGAACAGGAACTCGCCCATGTGGCAGATATCGAACAGGGCCGCCTGCTCGCGGCACCAGCGATGTTCGGCGATGATCCCCTCGTACTGGATCGGCATCTCCCAGCCGCCAAAGGGGGCCATCAGCGCACCCAAGGCCCGGTGCTGGCTATTGAGAGGCGTAACCGACAACGAATCGCTCTTGCCTGACATGACAGCTCCTTTGCAGCAGCCAGATTGGTTTAGTTACGCGTGCTCTTGGCCTGGCCGGACAGGGCCCTGATCTCGCTCAGGCGGGGTTTCCAGCGGTTTTCTTCGTGATCGAGGGTAAACTCGCGGCTCTGGCTGCCATCGTTGCTGCCATAGCTGCCCTCCATGCCGACCCGGGCAAAGACCTTGGCAGTGGTCTTGCGCTCCTCAATCAGCCGGAAATCGCGCAGTTTGGTAAAGCAGCAGGCCGGACGCCGGGCGGCATCGCGCATGGTCTGGGCAAAACGCTCTCTGGTCATGCCACTGCGATGGGAAAGGGAATCGTAGAGTTGCTCAAAACGCCCCTCGCGCCACAGGTCGAGGGCGTCGGACAGGGCCTGTTCGCGGGGGTCGCTGCGCTGGTCGGCCCAGGCAGGCACTGTGCACAGCAGGAGACAACAGCAGACAAGAGCACGAAAACGGATGGGGAGCATGGTCTACTCCTGGCAAAGGAATGGTGCCCCATCCTAGTGCATCGGATCAGGGGCTGCAATCGGAAAGTGGGACGCTGATCGTCGGTTGCAGAACAGCGGGGTTGGGGTACACTGGCACTGGTGTAGAAGGCAGGAGGCAAACCATGAAAAGCTACAACGACACCTTGCAACAGCTGCTCAAATTCGGGTTGGACATCTCGCAGATCAAGGATATCGACCTGCTGCTGGAAAAGATCCTCTCCGAGGCCCGCAGCTTCACCGGGTGCGATGCCGGCACGATCTACGTCAAGGAGGGCAGCTGGCTCTACGCCCGCTACTCACAGAACGACACGGTCCATAGCCAACTGGCGCCCCACCGGACATCGGTTTACACCAACATCACCATCCCGGTGGATAACAGCTCCATCGCCGGCTACGTGGCAGCCACAGGCCACATGCTCAACATCCCCGACGTCTACCAGCTGGACGGCAGCGCCCCCTACTCCTTCAACCGCTCCTTCGACGCCCTGACCAGCTACCGCACCGTCTCGCAGCTGGTCTTCCCGCTTACCAGCATGCGCGGCGAGACGGTCGGTGTGCTGCAGCTGATCAACGCCAAGCAGCCGGACAACAGCGTGGTGCCGTTCCAGGGTGATGACGAAAGCGGCATTCACTACTTTGCCGTCACCGCCGCCAACGCCATCGAACGGGCCAAGATGACCCGCGAGATCATCCTGCGGATGAACCGTATGGCCGAACTGCGGGACCCCAAGGAGACTGGCCCCCACGTCAACCGGGTGGCGGCCTATGCGGTGGCCCTGTTTGAGGGCTGGGCCGCCCGTAAAGGCTTGGGCGGCGACGAGGTGGACCGCACCCGCGACATTTTGCGGATGGCGGCCATGCTGCATGACGTGGGCAAGGTGGCCATCTCCGACACGATCCTCAAAAAACCGGGCCGCTTTACCCCCGATGAATACGAGCTGATGAAGCTGCACACCGTCCATGGCGCCCGCCTGTTCCCCGACCTCTACTCAGAACTGGACGAGGCCGCGGCCACCGTGGCCCTAAACCACCACGAACACTGGGACGGCAACGGCTACCCCGGCCATATCAGCCTGGCCACGCTCAAACCGTTGCCGGGCTATGAGCAGCCTGACGGCACGGCCCGCGGCAAAAAGGGGGAAGAGATCCCCCTCTTCGGCCGGATAGTGGCCATTGCCGATGTGTATGACGCCCTCTCCAACCGTCGCTGCTACAAAGAGGCCTGGGATGAGGCAGCGGTGCTAGAGGAGCTCAAAAAAGACAGCGGCACCGTGTTCGACCCGGAACTGATGGAGGTCTTTCTGGAGAGCGTCGACACCATGCGGCAGATCGCCGCCCAGTTCCCCGACCCGCCGGACGCCCACAATTAAGGCTCCGCAGTAGTTTTTACAACGTACGCTCGGCGGCCTCGGCAAACAGCCGCAACCGCGCCATCATCGCCTCGAACTTCTTCGGTTTCAGCGACTGGGGCCCGTCGCTGGAGGCCCGCTCCGGATCGGGGTGCACCTCGACAATCAGACCGTCGGCCCCGGCGGCAATAGCGGCGTAGCACATCGGCGCCACGTAGTGGTAGTTGCCGGTACCATGGGACGGGTCAACCACCACCGGCAGGTGGGTCTTGCTCTTTAGCACCGGTATGGCCGAAAGATCCAGCGTGTTGCGGGTGGCGGTCTCAAAGGTGCGGATGCCCCGCTCGCAGAGGATTACCCCCTGGTTGCCCTCGCTCATGATGTACTCGGCGCTCATCAAAAATTCCTGGATGGTCATGGCCATGCCCCGTTTGAGCAGCACCGGCTTGCCGCACTGGCCCACCTTTTTCAACAGGGCGAAGTTTTGGGCATTGCGGGCGCCGATCTGCAGAATATCGGCATAGGAGGCCACCAGTTCCACCGTCTCGGGGTTGATCACCTCGGTCACCACCGGCAGGCCGGTCTCGGCGCGGGCCTGAGCCAAGAGCTTCAAGCCCTCCTCCTCCATCCCCTGGAACGAATAGGGCGAGGTGCGCGGCTTGAAGGCGCCGCCCCGCAGCACATGGGCACCGGCCGTCTTGACCTGCCGGGCGCTCTCCATGATCTGCTGTTCACTCTCCACCGAACAGGGGCCGGCCATCACGATCACCTGCTTGCCCCCGATCACCACGCCGTCGCTGATCCGCACCTGGCTCGCCTCCTTCTTGACCTCGCTGGAGGCCAGTTTATAGGGCTGCAGGATCGGCACCACATTCTCCACCCCCTGCATGCTCTCCAATGACTGCAGCACCAGCTTGCCCCGTTCGTCGCCGATGGCGCCGATCACATCCCGGGTGGTACCGTGGATCACGTGGGGTTTGTAGCCCAACTCCTTGATCCGTTTCAGCACTTCGTCCCGCTCCTTTTTGCCTGCCCCTGCCTTCATGACCACGATCATTTAGTCTCTCCTTTGCGCCAAAAACACAAGGCCGGAGGGAGTCCCCCGGCCTTGGATCGTTTTAAGCACTGACAAAACGTAAAAAAGCCGGGGCGACTCTTCATTCCGTCTGCCCCGGCTTTCAGCTGTGTAGTTTGGTGGTTACGCTGCGTACACACTCGCCCGGGCAGACGGCCCAAAATAAAAGCCGTACCAGAAAAACCCGAAAAAGGAGCGGTAGCAGAGTGCGTTTGACATGTACATATTTTTAAGCACGCAAGGGCTCACCTTGTCAAGACATTAAATCTTCGATGCTTGAGCGATCAGTTCAGCAGCGTGCTGCCGGGCCGCCTCCGAGATGGTCTCGCCAGCCAGCATCCGGGCCAGCTCGTCGATCACGCCCGGACCGTCGAGCTCGGCTACCTTGGTGACGGTGCGGCCATCCTGCACCTGCTTTTCCACCTTGAGATGCCGGGTAGCCCAGGCCGCCACCTGAGGCAGGTGGGTGATGCAGAACACCTGCTGGCCGGCAGCCACGTTTTTCAGCTTGCGGCCGATCATACCGGCCACCGCCCCTCCCACGCCGGTATCCACCTCGTCGAACACCAGACTGGGAGCCTCCCCCTCCGGCAGGATCTGCTTAAAGGCCAGCATCAGCCGCGACAACTCGCCGCCGGAGGCCACCCGCGCCAACGGCCGCGGGGTCTCGCCCGGGTTGGGCGAGAACAGGAACTCCACCCGCTCACAGCCGCTGCTGCGGGGTTCCGGCAGCTGCTCAAAGGCCACCTGCACCACAGCGTGGGGCATGGCCAGCTGGTGCACCTCGGCGGACAGGGCCTTGGCCAGCTTGTCAGCCGCTGTGCGGCGGGCCGCCGTCAGGTCGCGGCCGCGTGCCTCCATCGCCTCTCGGGCTGCGGCCAGTGCCTGCTCCAGCTCCTCACGGGAGCGGCAGCGTCCCTCCAGCTCCGCCAGCTCATCGTTCAGGCGCTCCTTCAGGCTGATCAACTCTTCCACGCTGGGGGCGTACTTCTTCTTCAGTCGCCCGATCAGATCCAGCCGATCATCGGCCTGCTGTAGCGCCAGCGGATCGGCCTCGATCCGGGCGGCATAATCCCGCAGCTGCAAAGCCGCATCCTCCAACTGCAGATAGGCGCCATCCAGGGTTTCTGCCACTGCGGTCAATTTCGGGTCAATGGCGGCGGCCTCGCGGATCACACTCACCATGCGGCGCAGTTCACCCAGCAGGGCTTCGTCGCTGTCATAGAGACCCTCGAACACGCCGCCGCTGGCGCTGGCCAGACGCTCGGCATGGACCAGCAGCTGCCGCTGTTCCAGCAGTTCTTCTTCCTCGCCGGGCTGCAGATTGGCGGCGGCCAGCTCATCCAGCTGGTAGCGCAGCAGATCAAGGCGGTGGGCGGCATCCCGCTGCTGCTCGTCAAAGTGGGCCAGTTGATCGGACAGCTTATGCCAGGCACCGTAGGCGGCTGAAAACTCCTGACGTACTTTGTCACACGCAGCATAGCTGTCCAGCAGCTGCAGGTGCTGTTCGGGCCGCAGCAGGGCCTGGGATTCGTGTTGACCGTGGATCGTCACCAACCGTCGCCCCAGCTCGCTTAGCTGGGCCAGGGTGGCCAGCGAGCCGTTGACAAAGACCCGGTTGCGACCGCTGCGGGTCAGGCAGCGCTTGACGATCAGCTCATCGTTGTCATCAAACCCCGCCTCTGCCAGATGTGCCCGCACGCCGGAAAGGCAGGCGATATCAAAGACCGCCTCCACCACCGCCTCCTCCTCGCCGGTTCGGATCAGGTCGGCCGAGGCCCGGCCGCCGGAGGCCAGGGTCAGGGCGTCGATGATGATCGACTTGCCGGCCCCGGTCTCGCCGGTCAGCAGGTTCAGTCCTGGCCCGAAGGAGAGGTGCAGCTGTTCGATGATGGCGACGTTGCGGATCGAGAGAAAAGTCAGCATGGGGCCTTAGCGCTCCCCCCACTTGAGCTTGGTGCGCAGGATCGAGAAGTAGTCCTTGTCGCGGGAGGTCACCAGGGCGGTGGTCTTCGCGGCGCGGCGCACCTCCACCGTGTCGCCCTCCTGCAGCTCGACCCCCACCTGGCCGTCCAGGGTCAGGTAGACCATCTCGTCAAAGGATGACTTGACCACGATCCTGACCACGGCCTGGTCGGGGATCACAATCGGCCGGTTGGTGAGGGTGTGGGGGCAGATCGGGGTGATCACGATGCAACACATCACCGGGTGCACGATTGGCCCGCCGGCCGACATGGAATAGCCGGTGGAGCCGGTGGGGGTGGAGATGATCAGGCCATCGGCCTTGAAGGTGGTCAGGTTGTAGCGGTCAACGGTGGTCTCAAGTTCGATGATCCGGGCCAGGGCCCCCTTGTTGATCACCACATCGTTCAGCACATGGCAGTGGGTCAGCTCGGTGTCGCCGCGGGTCACCACCACCTCCAGCATCATCCGCTCCGAGAGGCGCAGGTTGCCCTCCAGGCAGCGCTCCAGCACCGGGTACAGTTCTTCCACCGTAATCTCGGTCAAGAACCCCAGGCTGCCCAGGTTGACTCCCAGGATCGGCACCTGGCGACCGCTGAACAGGCGGGCTACCGAGATCAGGGTACCATCGCCCCCCAGCACCACCACCAACTGGGCCGTATCGCGCATCTCCTCTTCGGAGACACCATTGGCGCAGCCCATGTGGCGGGCCAGGTGAGCCTCCACCAACGGCACGCAGTTGCGCTCTTCAAGCCAGGCGATCAGCTCACTGGCCACCCCCTGACAGCGGGGATCATGCACCTTGGCAAAAATGGCTACCTGTTTCATGGCTTTCTGTCCCGGTCACAAGTAAAATGTGCTTCTTCTTACCATAGCTGCCTGAGCTTGTCCAACCGCAGAACGTGCAGGCAGGTGGCTGACTTTACATACGCCTGTTTTTGTGTATTGTTGAAACGTCGATGAGCTACGTGCACAACGCACAAACCGCCAGACAGGGCTGAGACACGCTATGGCAGAATGCTCACATCATCTTCCCTATGGAGAATTGGTTTCGGCCTGCAACCTGCTCTTCGGCAAAGGGCAGGTCACCAGCATTCCGCTGCTGCAGGTCAACGAGATCAAGCGGGCCTACCGCCGGGCCGTGAAGCAGGTTCATCCCGACGTGACTCCGGATCGTTCGGCGGCCAGCTTCCGGCGGGTGACCGAGGCCTACGAACTGCTGTTGAAACACGCCGAGGCACGACGGATAGCCCAGCAAAAGCCCAAAGAATCACGTCCTCGCACACGTCCCCCAAAAGAGTCACCACCCCAACCGTCAACGGCACGCCCGCGGCCCAGAAAAGCGGCGCAAGTCCTGAAATGCCCCAAACGAACCATGTATTCCGGCCCGATGCCCACCATTCCGCTGCGGATCGGGCTCTACCTCTACTACACCGGCAAGATCCCCTACGAAGCGCTGGTGCAGGCCCTGGTCTGGCAGCAGGCGATGCGCCCGCCGCTCGGCGCGCTTGCCTTGAAGGCCAAGCTGCTCAGCGCCACCGAGGTGCAGCGGATACTGGAATCAAAAACCGTTAGCGGTCAGTTCGGCGAGCGGGCCATCAAGCTGGGGTTTCTGGCCGAATCTCAGGTGGTGCAACTGCTCCGCCTGCAGCGAAGCCTGCAAAAACCGCTCGGCAGCTACTTTATCAAAAACAAACTACTGACCACCTATCAGCTTTCGACGGCAGCCCGTGAAATGGAGCAGCACAACCAGCAGATACTGCTGGAGCGTCACGACCGGCAGCTGATGATCGAACGGGTAAGCAGACCAGACACACCCTGACCTTGATGGCACACAGATGAAAAAGGCAACCTCCCGGCCTGTGGGAGATTGCCTTGCTACTGAGCAACCTACAAATAGAGTAGAATCAGCTCCCCTGCCCAAACACGCTGGTCATCAAATAGGCCGTATACCCCAGATAACAGGCCAACAGCAGCGCCCCCTCGATCCGGTTGATCCTGCCCGGACCGCGGAAACCGTAGCCGAACAGGAAGAGCGAGACCGTCAGTACCGTCATCGTCAGCATATCCCGTGAAACCACACTCGGATCAAATCCAAGCGGCCGAATCGTACCGGCAATCCCGACCACCGCCAGGGTATTGAACAGGTTGGAGCCGAGCACATTGCCGAGGGCGATGTCGTGCTCGTTGCGTCTGACCGCGATAATCGAGGAGGCCAGTTCCGGCAGCGAGGTGCCCACCGCCACAACGGTCAGGCCGATGATCAGGTCGCTGATCCCCAGCTGGTGGGCAATGGCCACCGCCCCCCAGACCAGGATGCGGGAGCTCGCGATCAGCAGTATCAAACCGACTATCAGCCAGAACAGGGCCCGCTTGATCGGCATGGCCTGTTCCTCCAACTCGTCTTCCATCTCCTCGCCAAAGGCGTCGTCCTTCTGTCGCATGCCCTCCCAGATGGTCCAGCCCATCAGGCCGGCAAACACAGCCAGGTGAAGCCATCCATCAAGCCTGCTCAAGGTACGGTCATACATCAGCAACAGCACGAAAATGGTTACCAGCGACAGGATCGGCAACTCCTTGCGCAGCACCCGCGAATGCACGGCAATCGGGCTGATCAGGGCGGTCAGCCCCAGGATCAGAGCGATGTTGGTGATATTCGAACCGTAGGCGTTACCTAGGGCAATACCGGGATTGCCCTGCCATGAGGCCAGCGCCGACACCACCATCTCGGGGGCCGAGGTGCCAAAACCGACCACCACCATGCCGATCAGCAGCGACGACATGCCAACATGTCGGGCTGTCGAGGCTGCACCTTCCACAAAACGATCAGCGCTCCAGACCAAGAGCGCCAAACCAAGCAGTACCGCCAATAAAGGCATCAACATGTTTTCAGGTTCCGTTTCTTTCCGAAAATTCAGGCAGTGGCCCGAGCGGGCTACTTTTGCACGTCCAGCAATTCAACGTCAAACAGCAAGGTGGCATGGGGCGGGATCACGCCGCCAGCCCCGCGGGCGCCATAGCCCAGATTGGCAGGGATCACCAGCTTGCGCTTGCCCCCCACTTTCATACCCATCACACCCTCATCCCAGCCCTTGATCACCTGGCCCACGCCGATCACAAAGCTGAACGGCTGCCGTCGATCCACCGAACTGTCGAACTTAGTGCCGTTCTCCAGCGTGCCGGTATAATGCACCTTGACCTGCTTGCCCCGCACCGGTGAGGCGCCTGTGCCCACCACCAGATCAACGTACTTGAGCCCCGAAGCCGTTGTCGTCATCGCCTGTGTCATCGTAGGTTTCCTCGTCTCTGCCGCCTGTACCGGCAGTGCCATCAGTGCTGCCACCATGCAACCCGCCACCAGTTTCACCACATTCTGCATCTTTAAACCACCTTTCACTGTGCGGCACAACGCTACTTGCCGTATGTTTTCTGAATTTCGGGAATCAGCTGCTTGATCTTGTTGATACGGGTGGTATCCGACGGGTGGGTGCTCAACCATTCCGGCTGAGCCTGACCGCTCTTCTTGGCAGCCATCCGCTCCCAGAACGGTACCGCCGCCTGCGGATTGTAGCCGGCCATGGTCATAAAGACCAAACCCAGGTGATCGGCCTCGCTTTCGTGCAGCCGGCCATAGGGCATCAGCGCGCCGTACTCCGCCCCCACCCCGTACACCGCCATCCACAGCTGCTGGGTCTCGGCCGGACGGGTGGCCAGGGCCGTCGAGAGCGCCACCCCGCCGGCCTGGGCCAGCAACTGCTGGCTCATCCGCTCATTGCCATGCTCGGCAACCGCGTGGGCGATCTCATGACCCATCACCACCGCCAGCCCGGTCTCGTCCATGGCCACCGGCAACAGGCCGGTATAGACCACCACCTTGCCGCCCGGCATGCACCAGGCATTCACCTGGGGATCTTCCACCAGATTGAACTCCCACTGGTAGTTCTTGACCTGGTCCTGCATGCTGTTGGCGATCAGGTAGCGCTCCACCGCCTGGCTGATCCGGAGGCCGACCCGCCGCACCAGCTCGGCCTGCTGCTTGTTGCTGCTCAGCTTGTTCTCTTTTAAAAACTGGTCATACTGCTGCAGGCTCATCGACATCATCGATGAACCAGGGATCATGTTGAGCTGGGCCCGACCGGTCACCGGCACCGTACTGCAGGCGGTCACCAGACTTGCCAGCACCACTGCCACCATCAGCACTCGCATTACCATACATGCCTCCGTTTTAGACCTGCGGCTCGCAGCCGCATCAGATCGGAATGATATTCCAGGTCTCGCTGGTCAGGTCAAAGACCACCTTGGCCTGCCTGTGGCGTAACTGCTGCAGTACCTGCTCGATCTTGTCATCCAGGCTGTGACCGCTGTCGGACAGTTCCGACCACTCCCGCGACACAAAGGCCGCGACCATACGACGCAACGTCTGCGGATCGATCCGCTCCAGCGGCACCTCCACCCCCTCTTCTGAGGGCTGGTCCTGCTGATCGTACTCCAGGGTCACCTCATGGTCACCATGCCTGCCCACGGCTATGCCTGCCCTGTCTTGACCAGCAGCAGGTCTTGATCAGCCGCAAACCGGCACAAATCCGGCGTAAAGCCGCGAAAATCAGACTGCAAGGCCTGATGGTGACGGCTGAGTTCCGTCTCGCAGCCCTGCAGGGGGTTCGGCCGGGAAATCCGGCGTGACATCCGGCTGAGGGCCTGACCGATCCCCTCAATGGTTGCATAGGACGGCAGCAGTTCTTCAAAGATCACCGGCACCAGCGGCTGCATCGCCGTCGGCAACATGGCACGATTATCCTCCACCACGCCCCGCGTCCTGACCAGAAAACGGTCGAACGGTTCTGCCGACCATACATGCCAGCTATTGACCAGAAAGTAATCGTAGAAGAGATCCACCATCACCCCGCGATACAGCCCGTACTCCGGTGCCAGACGGTGGCGGCTCTGCCGAAAGAGCGGATGCTGCTCGGCATAGGAATCAATCCGGCGGTGCAACTGAACGCCGTCACGTACCCGTGGCGCAAAACGGTCCTGCAGGCTGCCCTTGACAAAATCACCCATAAAATTGCCCAGCAGCAGCTGATCGTCGGTGCCGGAAAGTAGCATGTGGAACAGAAAATTCATAGGGTGCCTGACGTGATTGCTGCATGCCCGCCCGTGCTAGCGGAGGTAGTGACAGGTATAGCCGCCGGGGTTCTTCTGCAGGTAATCCTGATGATAGTCTTCCGCCCGATAAAAGGTGTCGGCCTTGGTAATTTCGGTGACCAGCGGCGCCTTCCAGCGGCCGGAGGCATCCACGGTCATCTTAACCCATTCCGCAACCTGCCTTTGCACGCTGTTGGTATAGAAGATGGCTGAACGATACTGGCTGCCGCGGTCATTGCCCTGACGATCCTTGGTGGTTGGATCATGCATCCTGAAGAACCACCCCTGCAGCAGCTCTTCATAGCTCAATTTCCGTGGATCGAACACCACCTCGACACTCTCGGCGTGGCCGCTCTTGGAATCATGGGTGTCCTCGTAACGCGGGTTTTTCAGATGGCCGCCGGTATAGCCGACCTGGGTTGCGATCACCCCGGGTATTGTGCGCAGGATCTCCTGCATCCCCCAGAAACAGCCCCCAGCCAGCAGCGCTGTCTCCTGTGCAGGGGCATCAGTGGTGACCCCGGCCGCCTCAAAGTCCGGCACATACCGGCCATAGCCCTCGCTCCACAGCTGGCCGGCAGGGATAAAGCGCAGGGCTGCCGAATTGATGCAGTAGCGCTGCTTGGTCTCCCCCGGACCGTCGTCAAACAGGTGGCCCAGATGGGAATCGGCATGCCTGGAGCGGACCTCGGTGCGCTGCATGCCATGGCTGGTATCAGCTTTTTTGACCAGGTGATCCGCCTCCAACGGTCGGCTGAAGCTGGGCCAACCGGTGCCGGAATCGAACTTGTGCTGGGAACTGAACAGCGCCTCGCCGGAAACCACGTCCACATAGATCCCAGGGGCATGATTGTTCCAGTAGGCATTGTTGAAGGGCGGCTCGGTGCCGCACTGCTGGGTGACCCTGAACTGTTCCGGGGTCAGCTTCTTTTTCAGCTGATCAGCCGATGCCGTGGGATATACCGTTGCTTGTTCGTTCATCTGGTTCACCGTTTTCGGGTTATTGTCGCAGGACGCCAGACAGGCGTAACCAACCGATACTACCAGCAGCAGGATGAGCAGATGCCATGGTCGTCGCATACCGACCCTCCTTTTAGTCAGGTTACCGCGCTGGTCTCAAAGTCGCCAACAAAAAAAAGCAGGCCGACCTGAAGCCGGCGATATGCGTGGATGAAGGTTGCTTTCTGGCTGTCACGACACCTGCTAGGGGCCGTACACCGCAGATAACCGGGAGCTGATAAAAAATGGTTGCTATCCGCAAGATGCTTTTGCTATGGTGCGCCGCAGCTCACAAATAGTGCTAGCAGGTACACGATAATACTAAACCATCCGCGAGGATGGGGCGGAAAGCCTACAGGGTCTCACCGAGACAGCCGGGTTGCCGAAATATCTTTCACGAGATTCGGCAACCCGGCTTTTTTTGTGCCTGCAGCACCGAGGAACCGTCAGCCGCCCGACACCAGATGCCTTGAAAGGACCCTTTACACCCTATGTTCAGGATCATCAGACTGCTCTCCCTTCCCGCTACATTGCGTCGCATGGCGTTCCTGGCCATGCTTGCCGCGCTGCAGGGCTGTGCGACCATGACGGCGGTCTATGAAGAATTCCCTTCAGCTGCCGGCGAACAGGAACAGGCCTTTGAGCAGAACGAGTTTTCGGTTGCCAAGGGGGAAGACATCATCGGCCGGTTGCGCTACGTCCGTCTTGAACAAGGGGATACGCTACCGGACATTGCCAGGCACTACGGCCTGGGTCTGAATAGCCTGACTGCAGCCAATCCCGGAGTGGATATCTGGCTGCCCGAGGATGGCAAGCGGCTGATCCTGCCTCATTTCTTCATTCTACCGGATACGACCAGGAAGGGGGTTGTGATCAATCTGGCCACCATGCGGCTGTTTACCTTCAAGGATAGGGGGGATTCGCTGTCGGTGGTCACCTACCCGGTTGGTGTGGGCACCGAGGATCGCCCCTCCCCCACCGGGCAGATGCGGGTGGAGCGCAAGGCATACCGCCCCAGCTGGTATGTGCCGACCTCCATTGCCAAGGCCCATCTTAAAAAAGGGGATGTGCTGCCTGCGGTGGTGCCTCCGGGGCCGGATAACCCCCTGGGGGAGTATGCGCTGTATCTGAGCGCCCCGAGCTACCTGATCCACGGCACCAACAAACCGGCCAGCATCGGACTGCGGGCCAGCAACGGCTGTTTTCGGCTGTATCCGGAGGATGTCAAACGGCTCTACGGGATCACCCCGGCCAAAACGCCGGTCAACATCATTAACCAGCCGTATCTGGTGGGCCTGCGCAACGGGGTGATCTACCTGGAGGTGCACGGACCGGCGGAGGAATTGGACCAGGACGAACTTGACAAGGTCTACCGCAAGCTGAAGGCGGTTGAAACGGCAGCCGGACGCCCGCTTGACTGGGACAAGGTAAAAACGGTACTGGCCGAGGCGCGCGGGATACCTGTCCCTGTCTTTGAGATCAGGCCGGGAAGCGCCAGCAAGATTATGGAGCCGACCGAGGTACGGCATCCTACAGAACTGAGATACAAGCCAAAACTGGCCGAACTTACAGCGGATGCTTGGTCGGTGCTGGTGGCTGAGTTGCAGGACGAGACCGATGCGGCACGGCTGGCCGCCATCATCAACCATCAGGGGCCTCACATCCCCGCACGGATGGTCTCAAAGGGGTTTGGTTATCAGGTTATAGCCGGGCCGTTTAGCGATCAGAAAGAGGCCCGCGAGATTATCAGACGACTGAAGATGGATCTGGAGCTGGATGCCAGGCTGGTTGAACCAGCACGGCGTTAATATCAAAGAAAAGGAGTAAACAATGATGAAAAAGGTTCTCGCAGTTTCGATGATGTGTGTACTTGCCGCTGCCCTGGGGGGCTGTGCAACAACCAGTGACCTGGAGAAGGTGCAATCCCAGCAGATGCTGACCGGCGCAAAGGCTGATCAGGCAGCCCAGGATGCACAGGCAGCCAAGGCTGCTGCCGATGCAGCCACCCTCAAGGCTGAAGCTGCCGCTGCCCGCGCAGAAAATGCCCTGAAGATGGCAGAAGAGCGGGCGAAACTGGCTGAGGAAAAAGAGCGGCTGGCCGAAGAGAAAGCCAGAATCGCCGATGAAAAGGCACAAAGCGCTGATCAAAAGGCAAAACAGGCTGAAGCTGTCTTCCACCGCTCAATGCAGAAGTAAGCTGTCGTGCAACTGAAGCTGCTGATGGTATAACAACCGACACAGAGGTGGCAGGGTAGCGATACCCTGCCACTTGCTGTATGTTTCAAGCATGTATCTATCTGTGCGTCCTCCGGCACTAAAGGATGAGGCAATGCGTGAACTGAAATGGTTCCAGAAAACTACGGGCAGCAAACAGTGCTGGTTCGCTGGTCTTGCGCCCCTTGCCCGTGTCTGCAGCATCGTGGTGCCACTCCTGCTCTGCAGCTGCGGCGGCCTCAACAACGGCTTTCAGGCCAGGGATGCCTTCAGGGAGGCCAACAACCGCTTCAACCGCGGTGAGTACAGCGCGTCGCTGGGCAGCTATCAGCAGATTATCGAACAGGAACCAGAGGCCGGAGACCGGGCGCTTTTCGAGATGGGGATCATCCATGCCCACCCCGGCAACGGACAGAAGGATTATCAAAAAGCCCAGGACTGCTTTCAGCAGCTGCTCAGGGACTACCCGGAGAGCGCCTACCGGAAAGACAGCCAGTTGATGCTCTTCAACATCAGCACGGTGATGGCCAAGGACAGCACCATCGCCACCCAGCAGGCCCAGATCGAGGCACTGCGGCAGGAGCTGCACGACAGGAGCAACGAACGTGCGGCCCTGCAGAAGACCATCACGGCGCTAGAACAGGAACTCAAAGGCAAACAGGATACAATCAACGCCCTGCAGGCGGAACGTATTGCCAACCCCACCGGGCCGGCGGACAGGATTCTGATCGAGAAAAAGGCGCGCCGGCTGACTTTATTCGCAAGGGGAAAAGAGCTGAAAAGCTACCCGATCGCCCTGGGGGGCAACCCGAACGGCCCCAAGGAGCGGCAGGGGGACAACAAGACACCGGAGGGGATCTACCGTATCGAATCGCGCAACAGAAACAGTAGCTACCACCTCGCGCTGCGCATCTCCTATCCCAACGAACGAGACAAGAAACGGGCCAAGGAGCTTGGTGTCTCTCCCGGGGGAGATATCATGATCCATGGCATTAAGAACGGCTTCTCGTGGGTCGGTGGCCTGCACACCGAGGCTGACTGGACACAGGGCTGTATTGCCGTTACCAACCAAGAGATCGAGGAGATTGAAAAACTGGTACCAAACGGCACAACCGTCGAGATCCGCCCCTAACCTGAACGGCACTGCGGCCGTGTACCCGCATCATCCGCCGCACCTGGCATGATGTTTTGTGTGAGGCCACTTTTATGGTAGGCTAGTTACGCCACACACACCATGCAAGGAGAACGGAGCATGCCGATAATTGACTGGGACGACAAATTTCTGCTTGGGATTCCACAACTTGACGAACACCACCGGCAGCTGGTGAAGCTCCTCAACCAGGCCTTTGATGACTTTACCGCCAAGGCCCCTCTCGAAGAGGTCGGCAAGCTTTTGGAAGCGCTGGCCGACTACGCAACCTATCATTTCGCAGCAGAAGAAAACTGGATGAAGGCCAACGGCTATCCCAGACTGGCAGAACACGTGGCGGAACATGACAAATTCTCGGCCCGCGTGACTGAAATGCTGCGCGATGTCAGCGCCGACAACCCCACCCTGCCCCTGGAACTGCTCACCTTCCTGAAAAACTGGCTTGTGGAGCACATACTGACCACCGATGCCGACTACGGCAGATTTTTCAGAACACAAACGGCGTAACCCCGTGCTACGCAGCTCCCGCGCGTAGCCGTCGCGCCCCGGAATAGTTACCATCTCACTCATCAGCGTGCCAATTGCATAATCTGATTCAGCCGGGCGCAACATTCGGCAAACAGCTGGTCATCAAGGCGTTTAAGAGGGTGCGGTGCTCCATTGCGGATGCGCCAGTCAAAGGACTTGGGTTGGTGGCAAAGAACATAGCTTGTTTTACCGGTTTTCTTCCCCTTGGCAGTACCTACAGCAACGGCAAAGGGGTTGTCAGCGTTATAGTCCGCAGTGGTCATGGGAAGGCCGATCACCAGAGACGTCCGCTCGTTGAAAGCCTTCGGGGAGATAACCAGAAAGGGGTGAATGTCCCGCATTTCGTTGCCTGCCTGCGGGTTACAGTTGATCCAGATAATATCCTGCCGATCCGGAACCCATGGCTGCTTGCCGCCCGGCACCACCTTGAACGGGCTTACCATTTTTCCGCCCCCAGCGGTTCAACAGTCATTACTTCTCCGCCATGCTTTGCCGGATCAAACAGGGCCAGCCGCTGCTCAAGGGTCAGTTCCAATCCATCAACCGGGGTGATGGTGACGCTGCCGTCATCAACGGAAACACGAACCATCTGATCGGGATGCAGATGTGCAGCCTTTGCCACATTGGCCGGCAAGCGCACCCCCAGGTTGTTACCCCATTTTTTTATGCCAAGAACGGCTTCAACATTCGCCATAACGCAACCCTCCCGTCACAAGTTTAAACATAGTATAAACAGATAACGACTAGCCGTCAATGGTTCTTCCGTTACGCCACCAACGCCCTATTCTTCAAGCCATCCCCCCCATCCAACCCTGATTTGATTGTTTTGCGAAGAATGTAGACGCGACCCTGCTGTCATATGCTGATGCGAAATACCCACAATTGGCTTGATCAATGATTGCAATCGCCCCCAACAAAACGTAAAATTCCCGCCAATTCAATCACCACAAGGACCCCCATGTTTGAACAAGCCTTCAAGAATATCGACGACGTACTCTGGAAAGAAGCAGGTTGTGGCAGTGAACTGGATTACACCGAGCAGACCTCATGGCTGCTGTTCCTGAAATACCTGGATGGCCTGGAGCAGGACAAGGCCATGGAAGCGGAGCTGGAGGGGAAGAACTATTTCTACATCCTGGATCAGCCGTACCGTTGGGAAAGCTGGGCAGCCCCCAAAGCGGCAGACGGCACGCTGGATCACAACAAGGCCCTGACCGGCGATGATCTGCGGGATTTTGTGGACCGTAAACTGTTTCCTTATCTGCACGGTTTCAAGCAGCGAGCAACAGGCCCCAACACCATTGAATACAAGATCGGTGAGATCTTCGGTGAGATCAAGAACAAGATCCACAGCGGCTACAACCTGCGGGAGATCATCGACCATATCGACGAACTGCGCTTCCGCTCTCAAACCGAGAAGCACGAACTCTCCCACCTCTACGAAGCCAAGATCAAAAACATGGGCAATGCGGGCAGGAACGGCGGCGAGTACTACACCCCCCGTCCGCTGATCCGTGCCATCGTGCAGGTGGTGGCACCCAACGTAGGACAACGCATCTATGACGGTGCAGTCGGTTCAGCAGGCTTCTTGTGCGAGGCATTCGATTACCTGAAGAATCAGGGGAACCTGACTACAGCTGACCTGAAGACCCTGCAGGAGCGCACCTTCTACGGCAAGGAAAAGAAGTCGCTGGCCTATGTCATCGCCATCATGAACATGATCCTGCACGGCATCG
>NZ_JAVEPN010000035.1:0-3767 GCF_034008105.1 Trichlorobacter sp. | reverse complement strand
TATCTTCGACCCAACGCATTCCATGATAAATATCACGGGCAGCAAGTAGCATCCCGGCAATCGTTAATTCTTTGACAGCATTGGCGTTGGCACCCGGGGTATTAAAGACAACAACACCCGCCTTTGCATAAGCTTCTAGTGGAATGTTATTAACGCCAGCACCCGCTCGACCAACAGCAAGGACGTTTTTCGGTAATGGCATTTCGAGCATATTCGCACTACGTACTAAAATCGCATTTGCCTCGTTGAGTTCTTTTGTTAATTCATAATCTGGCGTAAACGCCTTTAGTGCAGCTGACGAAATATTGTTTAAATAAAGAATCTTTTTCATTTTTTTCTCCTACTTAAGATGTTCTGCTTCAAATTCTTTCATATAATCAACAAGCGCTTGTACACCAGCAAGTGGCATTGAGTTATAAATTGAAGCGCGCATCCCACCCGTTGAACGATGACCAGCAAGATTGCTAAAGCCGGCTTTTTTTGCACCTTCAATAAAGGCGACATCAAGTTCAGGGCTATTTGTACGGAAACAAACGTTCATCAATGAACGTGAAGATTTTTTCACTGAACCTTTAAAGAGCTTACTCGTATCAAGATAATCGTATAGGATTGCAGCTTTCTTTTCATTATTAGCTTTTACTGCCTCAAGACCACCAAGATTAAGTAGATATTTAAACACAAGACCACAAATATATATCGCGTAGGCCGGTGGTGTGTTGTACATTGATCCATGGTCAGCATGAATTTTGTATTTTAAAAGCGTTGGTGTGTAATCCCGTGGTGAAATTTCCAGTAAATCTTCACGGATAATTACAATTGTGACACCCGCTGGTCCGACATTCTTTTGTGCTCCAGCAAATATTAAACCAAATTTTGTCACATCAAGCGGCTCTGACAAAAAGCAAGATGAAGCATCATTAACTAATATTTTGCCTTTAGTATCCGGATATTCTTTAAACTTTGTACCAAAAATTGTGTTGTTTTCGCACATAAAAACATAACTTGCTTCTGGTGTGTATTGCAAATTCTTTAAATCGGGAATTTCTGAGAAATTCTTATCTTCTGAAGATGCAATAACATTGGGTGTTCCATAAATTTTGGCTTCTTGGAAAGCTTTTTTCGCCCATTGTCCAGTAATGATATAATCAGCGACACCCGTTGTCATAAGATTCATTGCTACCATCGCAAATTGTGTTGTGCCACCACCTTGTAAAAAGAGGATTTTGTAGTTGCTCGGCACTTTGAGTAAAGTCCGTAAATCAGCTTCGGCTTCATCAATAATTTTTTGATAAACTTTTGAACGATGTGACATTTCCATAACTGACATGCCTGATCCTTGATAATCAAGCATTTCGGCAGCAGCTTGTTGAAGGACTGGTTCTGGGAGAACCGCTGGTCCTGCGGAGAAGTTGTAAACTCTTTTCATGTTGTTTTTTTCCTTTTCTTTTGTTGTTTATTAAATTATTTTTTGACACTCGAGATAGTAACGCTTTTCACACGCTTCACCGAGCGAAAAACTTTTACGGGGAAGGACGTCATCACTAGCAATATAAACAAATAAATCACTTTTACTGAGGGCGGGCATTGCAATCGCCACTGCATTGGGGTGTTTATTTGCTACCGCGTAGAGATGATCACGCCCGTGGATGTAATCAACACTCGCTTGTGGATGCGATTGCATGTATTGATCAATATAATCTTGAACAATCTTATAAGCTTGCGGTCCACTTTTTGGCATTGGTTGCTTAATTTCACCCGTTTTTAGCGTGTAAATTATTCCGGTTTGTCCACCAGTAAGGCGAGACTTTAACCCGGGGATAAAATCTTCACTCGCGTTAAATACAATGCGGTGGATTGGGGCAAAATTAATTCCCTCATCATATAAATTATTGACTTCTACGAGGGCATAACGCGCGGGATGATTTTTTTTATCGGCCTCACTAAGTAGCTCTTTGATCTTATCCCAGTGCGCTTTTGCTGTTGCCAAAGAATGATTGCCATCACCGACAACAAACAATAAAGCTTCAGCTTTTTTGGCTAGTAACTGCTCGAAAGCATCAATTACTGCTGCCGTATCACTAACTTTATAACCGCGTAAATGACCGCCATCTTGATTGAGTTCAAAATCATATATTAATGGTAGGTTAGCGCGTTCGTTATAAAGTTTTTCAATAATATTCTTATCTGGATCATCATACAAAACTAAAGTGTGTGGTAGTTCAACTGGCGCATGTTCACGAATTTTTAAACGTGGGGGGATGCGTTCAAGAATTGTCATCTCGGTAGCGCGAATTAATGTCTGGCTACCTTTTTGAAAACTATAGTCTTCTAAATCAATGGCAATCACTAATCCTAAACGTCGTTTTGTATATGGCGTCGAACGTTCAACAAGTATAAATGCCGGACCGATATTTTCTAAAACATTTTCTTGGAGATAATTTTCAATTGTTGAGTTGATTTTTTTAATATACGACTGATTATCGACAAGTGGTAAATACGCTTCTGGAAAAATCATTCTTAATGTGGAAGCAGACTGACCAATAAGCGTATCTAACTGATCCCAGTATTCTTTTTGACTTGTAAACTGGTCACAGGCAATGACGGCGAATTTAGTTAAATCCACGCCTTTTTTGGGTAAAAGAATATTCGGGACATGAATTGTTGAAAATGCGGACATTATTAAATAACACCCTCGGCTAACATTGCTTGATAAACTTTGAGGAAACCAGCAATATTGGCCCCTAATACAAGATTCGTTGGTTGATCAAATTTTATGGCGGTCTCGTGACATTTTTTAAAGATGCCTTTCATAATTCCGGCGAGTTGCCGATCAACTTCTTCATACGTCCAGACAATATGCATCGCGTTCTGGCTCATTTCTAAACCCGAAACACTAACACCACCCGCATTCGCAGCTTTACCCGGACCAAATAAGATACCGTGTTCGATAAAGTAACGCGTCGCTTCAAGTGTCGTTGGCATATTCGCCCCTTCGACAACCATGTAGCAACCATTCTTCACTAGCGCTTGTGCGCTCTCAAGATAAATTTCATTTTGCGTCGCGCATGGAAGGGCAATGTCGCAAGGTGTTTCCCACATCTTTTTTGTGTTCGGGTTAAACTTTGCATTGGGATAAGTTAAAAGATATTCCTTAGTGTATTCACCTTTCGGTTCAGATATTTGGGCTATCAAGGGAATATCTAAGCCATTTTCATCCGCTATAAATCCATTGATATCGGACATTGCGACAATTTTCGCGCCTAGGGATGCGGCTTTTACGGCAGCGTGTTTTCCGACTTTTCCAGAACCGGAAATAATTACTCGCTTACCAGCAAGCGTTTCGTTTTTAAACTCTTTTAGCATTTCTAAGGTGAAATAAAGTAAACCATAACCGGTTGCTTCTGTTCTTCCGAGTGATCCGCCATAGGGAATCCCTTTTCCAGTAAAAGTACCGGTAAATTCATTGGTTAATTTTTTATACATGCCAAACATATATCCAACTTCACGGGCCCCAAAACCTAAGTCACCCGCAGGCACATCGGTGTTTGGCCCAATATGCCGATATAATTCGCTCATAAACGCTTGGCAAAAACGCATAATCTCACCATCAGATTTTCCGCGGGGATTAAAATCAGCACCACCTTTGCCACCGCCCATTGGGAGACCAGTCAAACTATTTTTAAATGTTTGTTCAAAGCCAAGAAACTTTAAAATTGAAATATTCACTGATGGATCAAAACGCATGCCGCCCTTGTAGGGTCCAATCG